>JAJRXL010000100.1 GCA_024276335.1 Bacteroidota bacterium | reverse complement strand
TGCTCCCGGTTTCGCGGGGGTGAAACGAATGGTGTCGAACACGACCTTGCCCGAGACCATGGAATACTGCGTGGTCAGCGCCCTGAAGGCCGGGTTGCTCGAAACGATGGAATCGATGGTGATCCTGAAGTTGCCGGTGTTAGACAGCCTGAACCGCAAGTCTTTCGATTCACCGATCTTCACCTTGCCGAAATCATGCGCAGTCACGTCGATGGCAAGCTTGCTGATTTTCTTGCCGGTCCCCATGGCCTTGATCGTGTCGGGCGAAGAGGGACTGTCGCTGTTAATGAGCATGATACTGATTTGGAACCCGGTCGAGTTCGGCGCGAATCGCACGGTGATATCCTTCGATTGTCCGGGGGAAATCTGCATGCTGGTCGGTTGGACGCTGAAGGCGGGATTAGTGCTCCTAATGTTGGAAACGTTCAAGGGCGCGGCGCCGGAATTGGTCAGTGTAACGGTCGTATCCTTATGAGCGCTTACCGGCACGTCGCCGAAAGCAATCAACTTCGGGTTCACCATGAGTCCGCTGGCAAGGACGCCGGTTCCGGAGACCGTGACCACGTCCGGCGAGGTCGGGCTGTTGCTGGTGATGGTAATGGTGCCGTTGTGGTCGCCCGCACCCGGCGGTGTGTACTCGACTGTCACCCCCATCGATTCTCCGGGTTTGAGGGAACCGGAGGTGGGTTGGACGAAAAAAGCCTGGTTGGAACTGGCGATGTTGGAGATGACGAGGTCCTTGCCGCCGGAGTTCGTGATGGTAAACGATTCACTGGCACTCAGTCCCACGTTGACATCGCCGAACATGACGTTTTTCGTGCTGAGTTTTACGGTGGCGGGAGCGATGGGAAAAGTCCCGTCTTTCTGAATGCGCATGGCGTACAGGTCGAACTTGGTGCTGAAATCCCGGTAGTCTTCCCATGCGATGATGGCACCCTGGTCTCCGTCCGTGGTGAGAGTCGGCAAGTATTGGTTGCCTGTGGCGTTACAGACGGCTACACCGTTATTGCTCCACAGGGGCACACCCCCGCTTGTCAGGCGTTGCACGTAAATGTCGCGTTTCGTTCCCGAGGAACTCGATCCCGCGCGGTAATCTTGCCAGGCGAGGATAATGCCGCCCGCGCCGTCTGGTATGACGGCAGGGTATTGCTGGTCGCCGGCGGCGTTGCAAACGAGCAACCCGTTGGCGGTCCACTCCGAGGTTCCGTTCATAGCAATCTTCTGGACGTAGATGTCGGTATTGCCATTCCGGGTATCCTCCCATGCCACGACGAAAGAATTTCCGAGCCTGATGAGTGATGGGTTAAATCGATCACCCCCGCCGTTGCCGATCGGTTTGCCGCTGGCAGTCCACAGGAGCTTGCCGTTGCCGTCCAAACGCTGGCTGTGCACGTTGCCACTGTTGTCGGTCCAGACCAGGACCGCGCCCCCGCTGCCGTCGTTGACCAATTTCGGCCAATCGAGTCTGCCGGACGAAAGAGCGACTGCAATCCCGTCCTTCAGCCAGGATGTCGCTCCCCCGCTGGAGATGTGTTGGGCGTAAATACTGTAGCTGCTGTTGTTGCGACCGTCCGACCAGGCAATGATGGCTCCGCCGTTGCCGTCGCTGGCGATGCCCGGATGGGTCTGGGCGATATCCGCAGTGCAGATCGGAGCGCCCTCTGCGCCCCATAATATTTGCCCGTTGGCGTTAATCCTCTGTGCGTACACGTTATCCGTAGCGCTCTGGGTTCCGGCCAGGAATTCCGACCACGCGATAATGATGCCTCCGGCGCCGTCACTGACAATGACGGGATTTCGTTGCTCCAGGATGCTCGAGGATGCGCGCACTCCGCCAGCTTTCCACAAGCGCTTGCCGTCCTCGTCGATATGCTGGGCGAAGATGTCCGCATTGTCGTTGCGTATGTCGGACCAAGCCATAAACACCCCACCGTTGCCGTCGGAGATCGCTGATACCTCGGATTGGTCCCGCAGGCCGGGTGAGACGGCGATGCCGTTCGGCGCCCAACGGATCATGCCGTTCTTGTCAATGCGCTGGGCGTATATATAGGTGAAGCCGTTGCGATCATCCTCCCAGACGATGATCGCGCCCCCGTCGCCGTCGCTAATGGTCTTTGGGAAGCGCTGCTCGTTGGCGATACGGACGATCTCGTTGTTTTCCGAGGGCTTGGATGACCACTGCGCTTCAAGGCGGGGAGACAGGATAAATACAATGATCAAGAATATGAAGAAGGAGTGAATCGATTTCATAGCCGCCTCGTGTCTGTATGATTTCAAATACTGGTATTTCGAACAGGGGCTTGTGGAAAGCGTCAGCCGCGGCCACGGTGGTGTTTGCGCTTTTTCCGGGATAAACTTAGGAATTTTTCCCGATATCTCGATGGCTGTGACGATCCATGCTCGTGTTCAGCGCACGAGAAGTTTTCGCACGAGGGCGCGTTTGCCTTGATGCAAGGTCAAAAGATAAACGCCCGCTTTAACCAGCGGAAGTTCGATCCAAAACGATTGTGCGCCGGGTTTCTCACACGAAAGGACGGAGGACGCGACATGCTGCCCCAGCATGTTCCACGCCGTAACGCGCACCGGGCCCGGGCGATTCACCTCGAATTGCACACGCAGACGTGCCCGCCCGGAAAAGGAAGCAACGGGATTCGGGTACGCGGTGAACAACGTGGGGCCGTGGCGCAATTCCTCGTCGCTGACGGAGGTCGGTGAACTGCCCAGTGGTATGACAATCCGCGATCCGTTTGTGCCTCCGACTTTCACGTAGCACCGGGTAGTGTTGAAAAAAGGAATATGCAGGAGCGACCGGCCCTCGTACACGTCGAGCGAACGAACAACGATTTCCAATGCCCCCTTGAATCGATGCCCTAATGCCTTGCAAGGGAAGCGGTATTCGCGCCACGTTCCGGGATCGTCCCCGGCCCGGACGCCAAAAGCGCCGTTCTGCAACCAGGTTCTGCTCCCGTCGGGATTCCTCTGGAACAATTGTACAACGATTTGGTACGGGTTGCCGTCGCTTCGCGCGGTGACGGTGACCTCGGGCACGCCGACCCAGATTGCATTGAGAACGGCGGCGGTGGAAAAGACAAGCGTATCCTGCTCGAACACGGAGACGGCCTTTGGCCCCCAGTGATCCGCATCGGCGTCGTCGAAGTCGTATGGCTGTGTCAACCGCTGGCCGAAGCGCATGCTGTCGATCGTGCGGATGGGATACAGGGACAGCGTGCCGTCCGGCGTGAACCAAAGTGTTCGGTTCTTGACCGACGGCGGTGGCCACGAGCGCGCGGTAAAATGCTGCCAGTTATCGGTAATGGCAATCACGATCGGGTCTTCCTTGTCGATGCCGTTCTGCGCGTCTTTCAACCAGTAGTCGAACCAGCGGCTGACGCGGGTGCGGCGGAACTGTGCTTCCGTTGTTGACGAAGGCGAACCGTGACCGCCCGTTCCGAGGTAGAGGTACTTCGTGCCGGGCACGCGCTCGAACACCTGGATGCCGCGGGTAACGTCGAAAAGCTGATCCCACCACGCCATCTGGAACAAGATGGGGATGTCGATGGAGTCGAGCTTTGTGTCGCTGTTTTCGAAAAACGAACGGGCCTTTTCAACATCGTCGTTACGAACCGCGGTGAACAGGGAATCCCACTCGGGGGAGAAGCGCACGCGGGAATTGCGCAACGTTGCAAGCAAGCGGGTGGGAAAAATATTGGAGGAAGATATTCCTCCGGGGACGGCATTCTCCGGCGCAGCGGTCTTGAACCCCATCTGCTCCATAGCCGCCCACCAGGAATGCTGTCCTCCCTGCGAGGCTCCGTTGATACCGATCCTGCCGGGGTCCACGGGAGCATCGGACTTTATGAACGCAAGGACCTCCCGCAAGTCCTGCTTTTCGCGCTCTCCGTTCAACGTCCGAAGCCCTTCGGAATTACCCTGACCCCGCACGGAATACACGACGCCCACGTAGCCTTTCCTGGCCAGGGACATGGCGGTGTTTACACTCTTGGAGCCGCCCAGGCCGTGTATTTTGAATATGCACGGGA
>JAJRXL010000099.1 GCA_024276335.1 Bacteroidota bacterium | reverse complement strand
CGAGAGAGGATTATGTCGAACGCAGCGATATTCTTGGTTTGTCCTTTGCCTATCAGAGAAACCCGGCTCCCTTCAGATTTGATCTCGGAGGCGGAATCCGCTACGTGAACGCTTACGACTCGCCGAATTACCGGGATTTCTTTCAGCTCCAATTCGACACTCGCGGCATGGTTTCCCTTGCGTTGAGCAACGTGGAACTTTCCGCCTTGGCCCGTATCGAACGAAACGTGTCAGGATTCACGTTCGGAACAGGTGTCGCTGCGACCTTGCGCATCGGTGGCGGTTTCTCCGTCTGGTCCGGCGCGAGTATGAGCTCGCGTTCTCCTTCGATAGCTGAATTCACCTGGTCCAATCCCGAGGACATGCATCAGAAAGAAATACGGGATGAAACACTTGTCATACTGGAAGCCGGCACAACATTGGAAGGGAAGCTCGGCCATGTTCGCATCACCGGTTTCCATCGCAGGACCCGGAATCCCGTCAGGGTCTTTCTCTACTATTATGAACCGCCACGCGAATCACGGCCAGCCAGGATTTTTGAAAACGGAGGAGAGCAAAAATCAACGGGGGGGAGCATTTCGTGGCAAGCAATGTTCAAACTGGCAGGTTTGCGCCTGGGATTGGAAGGAAATGCCACCTGGGTGCGACAAACCGGGATTCCTGTTCAGCCGGCAACCCCACAATGGCAAGGATGGGCGGAACTTTATATCCACGCACCGTTTTTCAACCGTGCCCTGTACCTGAAAAGCGGTTTCCGGGTACGCGCCGCAGACAAACAAGTCGGCGAGACCTTCGATCCGAAGCTGGAGATATTCACACCATTACTCCCCGGCGGTAAGTACGCCATTTACGAATATCCTGCCTACATGATTCTCGATTTTTTTCTCCATGCTAAAGTGAAAACCGCCCTCCTCTACATGGTCGTGGATAACATCTTCGACGATAATTATATTACCAGCATTCTGTATCCTATGCTGGGGCAAAACATCAGGTTCGGGGTTTCCTGGGAATTCCTGGACTGAGGTTTGACCCTACAGGAACTTCTTTATCACCGCGACGAATTCTTTGTACCGGGTTAATCCCCGGAATATCCTGACGATCTTTCCTGTTTTGTCAATGAGAAAGCTTGTCGGGATTGAGCGAAAGCTTCCATATTTCCCGATTGTTGTGTAATCACCGATAAGAACCGGAAAGTTGAATCCGGCTTTTTCGGCAAAAGGCGCAACGACCTCCCGGCCCTTTTTATCCAGGGCGATTCCGAGCACCTGCAATCCCCGGGGCCCGAATTCCTTTTGCAGTGAAATCAGGGCAGGGATTTCGCGTTTACACGGCCCGCACCATGTAGCCCAAAAGTTTACCAGGACAACGTTGTTTTTATAATCACGAAGTGACACTTCGTTGTTGGCTATGTCCTTCAACGTGAAATTCCAGGCCTGTTCTCCCTTCTTTCCTTCCGCGCCAAGACGGGAGAATGGCAAAAGCAGGATAAAGGCAAGGAAAAAGCGTCTAAATATATTGGACTGTCGGGTCATGCTACGTTCCTCTTTTCTGTTTGAACACCAGTTGAATGTGCGTCCATGTACATTCGCTAACGAATCTGCCGTCCGGTTTCGTTCCCATGGCATGTATCGATACACAGGTCTTGTGCTGCCCTTATGGTAGGATCACCACGCAGGTGATGCACGATACACTTTCCCAGCGCAAGAAGATTTTTTCGTTTACTTCTTTAAGAGGTAAAGATAATTTTCCTCTTTTCGTGGTTATGTGTACTTTTGACTGATGCATACATCCATACCGGACGCTCATTCTCCTTCAATCACGTATGCATGACCGCAGTTGCCCATTCCTTTATAATGACCAGGAGTTTCAATGAGTTTATCAGACGACCTCAGCCAGGAATCCGCGTGTATCCATGCGGGCGAGGTACATGATCAATTCGGCGCAGTAGTACCGCCCATATACCAAACGTCCACGTTTCGCTTCAGGGACACGGAACACGGTGCGGCCCTGTTCGCGGGCGCGGAAGAGGGTTACATCTATACCCGCATGTTGAACCCGACGATTCAGGCCTGTGAAAACGCCGTGGCGATCCTGGAAGGTGGCGCTTACGGTTTGGGATGCGCCAGCGGGATGGCCGCCATAAATACTATCTTCGTGCACGGGTTGCGCGTGGGCGACCACGTCGTGTGCTCGGATTCCGTCTACGGTCCCACGCATACGCTGCTGCGCACTGTTTTTTCCAAGTGGGGTATCGAAAGCACATTCGTTGATACGTCAGACAGTACAGCCGTTGAACGGAGCATGCGGCCGGAGACACGCATGGTTTTCGTCGAATCACCCGGAAATCCGACGTTGGTGATTTCAGACATCGAACGTTGCGCCACCATCGCCCATGCGCACGATGCCGTCATGGTCGTGGACAATACGTTCATGAGCCCGATCCTGCAACAACCGCTTGCCCTCGGTGCGGATATCGTCGTCCATAGCATGACGAAGTTTCTCAACGGACACGCGGACGTCGTGGCCGGGATGATCGTGGTAAAGGATAAGGAGACGTACGGGTCGATGCGTAAGATCCTGAATCAGGTGGGCGGCGTGATCGATCCCTTCAATTCATTCCTGGTCCACCGGGGTATCAAGACGCTGGCTTTACGTATGGAGCGTCATTGTACGAATGCCATGAAAGTTGCCGAATACCTTGAGCGCCATGAAAAAGTAGTACGAGTGTATTATCCCGGGCTCCCCAGCCATCCTCAGTACGCGGTTGCCCAAAAGCAGCACAAGGGACCGGGAGGCATGATTACTTTCGAATTGAAAGGAGGACTCGAGGCGGGAAAAACCATGATGAACAATGTGCGCTTGTGTCACCTCGCTGTCAGCCTCGGTGGCGTTGAATCTCTTATTCAACACCCTGCTTCGATGACTCATGCCTGTCTGACGAAAGACGAACGCGAAAAAGCCCATATCACCGATGGAATGGTTCGCCTGAGTGTTGGGATCGAAAACGCCGATGAGCTGATCGCCGACCTCGCACAGGCAATGAGCAACATATAGGCCGCTGTATCTACCAGCCTTTTTTGGGTCCAGTAAGGAACCTTCCTTTATGCGGCGCAAGTCGCACGCGAAGTTTTCTGACTTTCTCGGAAAGGATTTCCCCATCGGCATGGAGCGAAACAGGACACGCCAGCTCAATGGAAATCGTTTTAAACTGTGTGTAAATGACTTCTTTTTCCGTGACGTGCCTGCCGCGAAGTGTCTTGGGGAGAAGTCGCAACGCGCGCATACTCGTTAATTCTTTTACAAAGCACAGGTCGAGCAAACCATCGTCCGGTTTGGCGTTCGGGGACAGGATGAATCCTCCCCCGCTGGTTGTTCCGTTGCCGATCGAGGCCAGGAACAACTTCGTTTCAATCGAGCCGTCGTCCCACGAGACAAAGGCGGGAACCGAACGGTAGGAACGTAGCGTCATGAAAACAGACAAGAGATAAGGCACGATACCGGAGCCAAAGTTCATCCTGTTCGCTCTCACGGCCACTTCGGCGTCGAACCCTAGTCCGAGTGTATTGACAAAATACCGGCGGATATTTCGCCCGCCGTCCTCTTCGATCTCGATTTTTCCGATATCCAATCGAGCAGCCGAGGCTTTTGTGAGAGCCGCCACGGTGTCAAGCGGATTTTCCATCCCGAGAAGACGAGCGAAATCATTGCCCGTCCCCGTGGGCACCACGCCCACCAACTGGTCTTTTTTCGTCAACCCATTCACGATTTCGTTTACGGTTCCATCGCCACCCACCGCGACAACCATCGCGGTCTGCCCGTCCACTCCCGCTGCCAATTCAATTGCATGACCGCTTCGTTCGGAAGTAAGTGTCCGATACGGTATCGCCATGTAATCAAGTTTGCGGACAAAGGATAGGACAGCTCGATCATCTTTTGCTCGCCCCGCCACGGGGTTGATAATCAAGCAGTATGTTTTACCATCGGTAATCATCGTATTTGAGAGTACGAAAGAAACCGGTTTCACACAAAACATGATAATCGTCCGTCGAGTATTTCGGCCCGGGATCCGATCCGGTTTTCACCGGCCCCTTCCCGTGTAGGGATTTGTATTTTATTTTCAAACTCTGTAACTTAGTTATCTGAATAATGACGTTTAACTAAGTGAGGTGTATATTGGTCGGTATTATTTTACAGGAGAATGAATCCATTGACAGGGCGCTCCGTCGCTTCAAGAAGAAATATGAACGCAGCGGCATTCTGAAGGAGTATAAACGGCGTACATATTTCGTCAAACCCTCCGTTAAAAAGCGCATGCACAAAATCAAGGCGGCTCGAAGGGCCAAACGCCTTGCCGCACATAATTCCTAAGCATTTCACTTTATCTTAAGTTTTAAATAATTTACAAACCCTGCCCTGGCGGGGTTTGTCTGTCTGTACAATGGTCGGTTCAACAAACATACGACAGTAACCCTCATGGATTATTCCATCTACTACCATACGATGCCGGACGGCACCATCAAACAAGTCAATCCCTTTACGGGAACCGAGGTCTGGTCTGTTTCCGGTCGTGGCAGGAAACCGCTGGATTACGAGCAGGAGCACCGCCCCCGGAAATTACAAGGCCGCCACGACCCGGAGGACTACTGCTCGTTCTGCCCTACCCGTTTCCGGGATATTCCACCGGAAAAAGCCCGCCTTGTTCGCGACGGTGGGTCGTACAAGCTCTTGGATGGATTAACGACGTCCCAATACGAAAACGAAAGCTACCTCTTCCGTCGGGTTCCCAACCTCTTTGAAATCGTGTCCTTGAAGTACTGGCGCAAGAACTACGACTACAAGCTCTCGGAAAAGCAACTCCGACAAAAAGATCAGTTCCTGCAGGATCCTGCAAGCATAGATCATATCGTCGCCCTTTTGCAGTATAAAATGCGCTTACAGGGTATATCGGAAGAAGAAATCGCGCAGATCGATACCAATGCGTTCATCAACGAGGCCGACGCCTTCTTCGGAGGTGGGCACGAGATGATTATCGCCCGCAGGCATTACAAGGAAAACGCGGAAACGGAAGACGACCTGTGCGCGTCGGGCGACCTCTCCGTTGATGAGCATGAACAGTATTTCCGGCTTACCATCGACGCAATGGTGGACATTACCGAGAATAACAAGTACGTCCGTTATATCAGTGTATTCCAGAACTGGATGAAGCCGGCGGGCGCTTCGTTCGATCACTTGCATAAACAGATCGTTGCCATCGATGAATGGGGCGCGGCAATCGAACGGCAAATCAGCATGGTGAAAGGGGACAAGAATATTTTCAACGTCTTCGGTCCCAATTTCGCCGCTCTCAACAACCTTATTTTCGCCGAGAACGATTTCGCAGTTGCCTGTATCGGTATCGGCCACCGGCATCCGACTATCGAGATTTATTCCAAGTCCGTTCATGCCAGGCCCGATGAACATACGCCGGAAGAATTGCGAGGGATGAGCAATCTCGTCCATGCCTGCCACGCGGCACTGGGAAACACCGTGTCCAGTAACGAGGAATGGTATTACACGCCGTTTGACTGTATCTATAACATGCCGTGGCACATCTTCATCAAACTGCGCGTCAATGTTCCGGCGGGTTTCGAAGGAGGCACGCATATTTTCATCAATCCCCTTGCCCCTATCGAGCTCAGGGACAGGGTTGTTCCCGTTCTTTACGATCTGCGCGCTGATGGAGCCATCAGCAGTGATACACGCGTCGCGGAAGAGTGTCGAATCCATCCGAATATCCTCCAGTATTACAAGGCTGTTTGACCGCCCATGCTCGTTCTCGGCATCGAATCCTCGTGCGATGAGACCTCGGCGGCCGTCATCAGCGACAGTGCCCTTCTCTCCAATGTCATTTCTTCGCAGCTCTTCCATTCCCGGTTCGGGGGCGTCGTTCCGGAACTCGCGTCCCGTGAGCACCTTCGTATCATTACACCGATCGTGCAAAAGGCGCTTGCCGACGGAAACGTCACGGACCGGGACATCGAAGTATGCGCTGCGACATCGGGACCCGGCCTTATCGGCAGTCTCCTGGTTGGATTGAACTTCGGCAAGGGTTTCGCTCTTTCGCACGACATCCCGTTCGTTGCCGTCCATCATCTCGAAGCGCATATCTTTTCCGCCTTCCTGGAGCACGACAACCTTTCCTTTCCCTTCATAGCGCTGATCGTTTCCGGCGGGCATACACTGCTCTACCTCGTCAAGGATTTCGGACGGTATGAAAAACTTGGGAGAACGCGCGACGATGCCGCGGGGGAAGCGTTTGATAAGGTGGCCAAGATGCTTGGACTTCCGTATCCGGGTGGACCCGAAATAGATCGCCGGGCGCGACACGGAAATCCAACGTTTCACGAATTTCCGCGGGCGGGGCTCAGCAACGACGACCTCGACTTCAGTTTCAGCGGCATCAAGACATCCGTCCTTTACTTTCTCCGGGACCATACCGAACGACTGCAATCGGAAAGTTTCATCAACGACGTCAGCGCCAGTTTTCAACGGGCGATGATTGATATCCTGGTGGAGAAGACCCGTCGCGCGGTCGAACGCACTGGCGTGAAATCCCTCGCAGTGGTCGGAGGAGTATCCGCGAATAGCGAGCTACAGGCAAGGATGAAAGAGTTGGCGTCGGCTCTCGGGCTCACCCTTGCCATTCCTTCCTTGCAATACTCGACCGATAACGCGGCCATGATTGCCAAGACAGGCGAGCTCCTTTACACCCGTACGGGCCGTTCCATGTTCGACGCTACAGCGTTTGCCAGGTCGGAGGATTTTTCGGATTGAAGAGATATCTCGTCGGCAGTGGAATCACAGCATCGCTTATCGGTTTGATAGTGATATATGTTGTTTTGTACACGCCGCATGAACGATCGGGAACAGGCTCCGTTTCCATTCCAGACGGCGCGACGCTTACCCAGACCGCGCGCATCCTGGACTCAACGGACGTGATCTCCTCGTCGTTTGCTTTCAAAGCCCTGGCATTTGTCACGAACAAAGAAACCGCGATAAAAGCCGGTACGTACATTTTCCCTCGCCGCAACACGATCAAAGATGCATTGGACATCGTTACCATGGGAAGCCATTTGCAGATGATTCGTATCCAGTTTCCCGAGGGTATCCGTGTTGCGGGAATCGCGGACACGCTTGAGCGCCGTTTCGGTATCCCAAGACAAAAAACGATGGCCCTTGCCTGGGACCGGTCGTTTATTCAATCGCTGGGCATTTCATCTTCCACGCTTGAAGGCTATCTTCTTCCTGATACGTATTCTTTCACGCACACGCCCGGTCCACGCGAGCTTCTGAGTGTCATGGTAAATGAAACGAAAAAATTCCTTTCGGTCGACTCGATCAAGGAGCGGATCAAGCGCTCGGGCATGACCCCGCACGAAGTATTGACCCTGGCCAGTATTGTGGAGGGAGAAACGGGAAAGAGCGCGGAACGTCCACGGATTGCCGGAGTGTATCTCAACCGGCTTCGACGCGGCATGCTCCTCCAGGCCGATCCCACCGTACAGTACGCGTTGCCCGACGGTCCCCGGCGGCTTCTCCTGAAAGATTACAAACGACAATCACCGTATAACACTTACCTTCACCCGGGGCTTCCTCCCACACCGGTAAACAATCCCGGCCGGGCAAGCATCCTTGCCGTGTTGTATCCCGAACATCATGACTACATCTACTTCGTGGCGGACGGGAAAGGCGGCCATATCTTCTCGCGAACATTGGCGGAACACAATAATGCCGTCCGGGCTTATCGAGACATGATGCGGCGCAGGCCGAATTAGCATGCAGTCTTCGCAGGGCCCCATAGACTGGAGGCAATACCGGGCGCTGGTCAAGGCGGCGTTCCTCATGAGCTTGCGGGGAAAGAAGAAGCGCAACAAGTATGCCCGCGCGATTTCCATCATCGCCTCGTACAGCCTTTCGTCGATCTACTTGGGGTGGTCGCTGAGCACGTTATTTTTCGAACCGGCTTATCTTCTCGTGACCTCCACGGTCGTGTTGTTTCTCGCGTCCTTTTCCGTCATCAACGCCTATCCCATGATCATGATGGATGAAGAAGAAGAGGCGATGCTGCAACGGTTCCCGATCTCCAGGAAAACGATCTTCGCCGCGCGCGTGACAAATCTCTTCCAGTACCTGACCCTGATCGGGCTGCCGTTCATCATTCCGCTCATGATTTTCATGAAACAGCCAATGATACCGGTATCCGATATTTGGGTTTACGGCGCGGTCATGTTTCTCGGAATTTTTTGGGTTACCGGTTTTTTCATCGTCGTGTATGGTCTGCTCTTATTGAGAGCGCGTTCTTCATCGCGCGTGCTCACGATTCTCCAGATCATCTTCATTCTCAGTTTGCTGTTCCTGTACCAGACGCTTCCCTCAATCGGGTCTTCAATGATCACGTGGATTTCCATACTTGATTCCGCGTTTGCCTATATCTTTCCGCCTGCTTGGTTCACAGGATTGTATTTTTCCATCCAGGGCGTAAGCTATTTCAGTGCGCAGAACGCCGTTGTGATCATCCTTGCCGCAAGTACCACGGTCATCGTCTTGCTCCTGCACTCGAGGTTTGTCTATTATCCGAAAGCGGAAACCGCCCGCAAAGGCTCCTCCGACGCGTCCAATATTGATACCGACTGGTTTTACAGGCTGCTCGCCGTCTTCTCTCCGCGAACCTACGGCGGAAAGGCCGGGTACGACATGTTCCAGCAGTCCTTGTATCGCGATGCCGCCCTGCGGGTCCGCCTGATCCCGGTCATCCTTCTGCCGGTTGCCGTGGCCATGTACGGTCTGTTCTCGGATCAGTTGAATTCGCCGTTCTACCAGCGCATCCTTGAATCGGATACCGCCGTACATATTTCCGTGCTGGTTTTCTTTCTGTTTGTTGCCCGGAACGCTGTCTTGACGACGCTGTACACCCGGCAGAACGACGCTACCTGGATTTTTTCGCTTGTTCCCAAAAAGCAGCTTCACGATTACGCCAAGGGTGTCGCCTTGGGCATTATCTGGACCGTCTGCTTCCCTCTCGTTCTCATCGTCGTTATCATATTCAGCATCAGCATGTATTGGGAAGAGGCCTTGTTGCAGGGATTATTCATTTTCGTTGCGGTGCGGTTCCAGATACACATGCTGGCTCTTTTTCAGAACACTGTTCCTTTTTCCCTTCCCGAAGACAAGCTCTCCTCGGCGAATCGCGTAATCCAGTTGCTTATTATTCTGCCATTCCTCCTGGTCTTCTTGGTTATCCACTTCCTGACTTCGCATAACTATTTCCTTTTCGCGGCCGTCTTGTTGGGCGCGGAAATCGTCACGCAGTTCATCGCCCGGCTCCGTCCCAAAAGAACGTACGACCTGCAAGTGACATGAAGCGATCGATCCTTCATAGGGGCCTCGTCGTGCTTACTGCTTCCTTCTTTCTCTGCTCATGTGCGGTGCAGCGCCCCCCATCCGGAGGGCCGCCCGATACCGAACCGCCCTATGTTGAAGAGGCTGCCCCCCCTTCCGGGACGTTAAACTTCACTGGTAGCGAGATCACGCTGACATTCAACGAATACGTGGATCGAAATTCCTTTATGCAGGCATTGCGCATATCCCCGTTCATGCAAAGCGGCTATGAACTCGAGTGGTCCGGGAAAAGCGTCACGGTCCGGTTTACGAGGCCGTTGAAGAAGAACCAGACGTACGTCATCACGGTGGGAACGGAATGCAAGGACCGCCGGGGCGGAAACGCCATGGACGGCAGCTACAGCCTGGCTTTTTCCACCGGCGACCGGATCGATGCGGGAACCATCACGGGTAAAATCTATGCCGACAATCCCCGGCAGGTGTCGGTTTTCGCGTACAAGCTCGATAAGCTCGATCCCGATACGTTGAACCCCGCCATCATGTTGCCGGATTACTTGGCGCAACCGAACGCCGAAGGAGCTTTCCGCTTCCATCACCTGGCCGGCGGAACCTACCGCCTCTTCGCCGTGCGGGAATCGGGCTCGAAGAATTACATCCGGACACAGGAGGAGGAAACAGGGGTGCTGCCAAACGACGTCCGCGCTTTGCCCGACTCCATCGCCGTGTTTGTCCGGTTCAAACTGGTCAGGCATGATACCGCCGCGCCCGTGCTTCAATCCGTGGAAAACATCCGGGAGAAGATACTCGCCTGTAAATGGAATGAACCACTCAGAGACACCGTCGTTTCGCCCGGCTGGATACGTGTTCGTGACACAACGGGGAACAACATCCCGGTGCTTTCCTCCGTGATTATACCGACCGATTACCGTACCATCCGTGTAGCACTGGCCCGTCCGCTCCAACCGGGAATGAAGTACGATGTAACCGTTCTCAACATCGCCGACGTGGCGGGCAACGTTGTTACGAAGACAGGTAATACCGTGCGCTTCACGGCCGTTCGCACTCCCGCCGATTCCCTTCCGCCCACCGTATTGGCTTCCAACCCGAAGCATGGAAGCAGCGACTTCCACGCGGAAGGCGCATTGCGCCTTCGTTTTTCCGAGCCCCTCGATACCAGCGGCTTGTTGTTCCAATTGCGCGACTCGACAGGCACGGCCGTTCCCCTCACCATTCGATGGCCTTCTCTTCAAGACGTCGCCCTGCGCCCCGCTTCCCTTCTCCCGGCGATGGAGTACACCCTCTGTTTTGACGGCAAAAGCGCTCGTTCTCTTCTGTCACACGTGGTATTCAAAGACTCCAGCGTCTGCATTTCTTTTGCCACGGATGACCCCTCAGAGGACGGGGCGGTTGAAGGGACGGTTGCCGGAGATGTTTCCAGGCGCGTTCCCATTTATGTCCAATTGATTCGACAAGACATGAAAACGATCCAGGGGAAGGTTGATACGACTGGCCGTTTTTTCATCGACGGTGTTCCCGCAGGGATGTACCGCGTGGATGCATTCGAAGATCGAAACGGGAACGGCACCTTCGACTACGGCTTCCCTTTCCCTTTTCAGCCGTCGGAGCCTTTTTCGGTGGGAGATTCCATTCGCGTGCGTTCGCGCTGGATGACGAAAGGTGTGCTCGTACGATTCACCGTACAGGCTGTTGCGCGCTGATCGGGAGCAGCGCCTACCTGAGTTCTTCTCTCACCGTGACCAGGACGTTGTCTCTCACAACCCAGGCTTCTTCCACACCCACGGTTTTCAAGGAATCCCTCAGGGCAAGGGCCTCTTCGCGCGACCGGAAGTCGCCGACACGGATTTTGTAATACGGTGGATCGTAAACCTTGTACACCGGGTAGGTTTTCAGGGATTGCGTGAACTCCTGTTCTTTTTCACGCGCTTGGTCGAGGCTCGTGGTCGTGAACACCTGCACGCGATAGCCGGCCTGCTTCATTGTTCGCTCGATGTATCGGCGACCGGACCGGATCTCGTTCGCCGTATCTTCACCGATAGTATGTGTGCCCGCGTGCGGTTCTTTCTCCGTCGGGGAATGCGCTTTCTCCCTGAAGTCTTTTTCAAACTCCGCGACCGGTTTTCGCGTGTGCGCGCCATCTGGTCCGGAAGCGGAACATCCCGCCAGAAGCAGAACGGAGATGATAAGTAATACCCAGCCGAAATATCCATTCATTGCTATTTTTCCCCGGGTGTCCTCGTAATGATAAAGGCTCCGTCGTATCCTTTGCGGGCGCATTCAGCTTTTACTTCTTCCGCTTGCTCCCGCTTGGGCAATTTCCCCACGGTAATCAGGTAATTCGTTTTATCATCGCTGCGAATAAAAAGCACCGGGTACGGAAAATCTTCCATGGCACGGTTGTACATGTTCCATGCATTATCCTCGTTCGAGAAGCGTCCGATCTGCACGGAATAATACGTGCTTTGTACCGTGTCGTGCGCTCCCTGCGTCACGGTGGAGTCCACCACCTTGATCCGGATACTGTCCATGGCGACACGCTTTGTGCCGATCGTGGAATCGACCTTGTTTTCGACTTGGCCGCTCGAGGTCGCGGGAAATAATGCGAAAATGAAAAACGCCACCAGGACGGCGAAGAGCATTGTATTGTTCGGATAGGTCTTCACCGTTTCACCTGTACGATAAATGCATCGGGATAGCCGTTTTGCACGCAGAAGCTGCGGAATTCCAGCGCCTGCTCCCGCGTGGCAAATGACCCGACGGTAACCTTGAAGAGACCGGTCGCCTGGTCGAAGTTCTTGTACACGGGCTTGTTGAGCACTGCGCGGGCCTTGTTGACAGTGGAGAAAGCTCCTTCCTCGTTTCTGAACGCGCCGATCTGAACGCTCCACATCAAGTTCTCCGAGGAGATCGGTTCCGCGGCGGGCTTTGCCTGCTCCTCCCGTTGAACCGGTGCGGTTTCCCGCTCCTCCTCGGGGGTTTCGCCGTCATCCGAAACGTCTTCCGGAAGCTCCGTAGCCGGAACGACGATGCCCGTGTCGGCGTTCACGGTCTGGAATTCCTCGAACCCGACTGCCTGCGTTTCTTCCGTCGATTCTTCGCTTCCGCTGCAACCGGTGAACCCCAGGACCGCCAGGCCGAACACGAACATGAGCAGTATTGTAAGCTTAGATTTCATACGCGCCTCTTTGAATTTAGGACTGAACGATTGCTATTCCGGAACTTGTTCCGATGCGACTTGCCCCGTGACGAATCATGTCGAGCGCTTGTTGCCTGGTCCGTATTCCGCCGGACGCCTTGACACCCATTTCCGCGCCGACTTCCCTTCGCAGAAGCTGCACGTCTTCGATGGTAGCTCCCGACGTACTGAACCCGGTTGACGTCTTGACAAAATCCGCTCCTGCTTCCTTACACAATCGACACGCTCGTATCTTTTCATCCACGGACAACAGGCAGGTCTCCAGTATTACCTTTACGATAATGTTCTGCTCCTTCGCAATCTGCACGACCGCGGCGATATCCTCCCGCACGAAATCGTCGCGTCCGTCCTTGAGCGCACCGATGTTCAATACCATGTCCAGTTCTTGCGCTCCCGCCTCGATGGCTTTCCCGGCTTCGAATACCTTTGTACCCGTCTCGTTTGCGCCGAGCGGAAACCCGACGACAGTACCGACTTTCACGAACGCATCTTTCAAAAGATCCGCCGCCAGCGCTACACGGCATGGATTTACACAAACGCTTGCGAAGTGATGCGCGGCCGCTTCCCGGCACAAGTGCCGGATTGCTTCCGTAGTCGCGTCCTGCTTCAGCAATGTATGGTCAATATATCGGGCTAAATCCACCGTGTCGTTGCGTGTGATAGGTCAAGATTACTCGTAAGTACGGAGGCATTTTTTTCCAGGGCTATAAGGAAACAACCAACCAGGTTTCATCCCGTTAATAGATTATCCGGTGAGTCCGCTTCATGAATTACTTTAAGTAGCCCACGAAACAGGTTGAAATATAAAACATTAAAAGTTAAAGGCCAAAACCGAGCAGGACATTTAATGTAAGAGAGGATGCTCTCCAATCGCTGTCGGTAGTTCGTATTGTCGTGACAGGGAAATTCCATGCCATCTCGGGGCTCAGTCTGAAATCGGGCGTGAGCCAGAAATCATATCCGATGCCCAGGATGATTCCTGCACGATATCCCCTTTCCGAGCCCACCGGACCGTCCAGGTACTTTTGAAGGTCCGTTCCGTTCGTGACGTACACCCATCCCGGTGTGGCGATGCTCTCCGTTTCCACAAGCTGATTGGAAACCAGCGAACCGAAGCCGAATCCTCCGGTAAAATACAGCCTGTCAAACCCCGTTGACCACTTTGCCAGCAGGTTGAGTTGCAAGTACTGCAAGCGCACCTCTGCCTTCTGGTCGAAATCGAGCGTGACAAACTCACCGTTGCTCGCATATTCTACACGCGATTTCGTCTGGGAAAAATCGGCGCCGAATTCTTGCCACATCAACTCTCCCCTGAAACTCCACTCCCCGCCCGTGGGGTACTCCACGAACAGCCCTCCAACGTATCCCAGGCCCGACCCGTTGGAATAACTGCAATCACATTGCGTGATGAAATCGCCGAAATGGAGATTCAGCCCACCGCCCAGGGCGGGACCGATGAGCAGATGCAGAGGATTGGGCCGCAAAACGTTTTCCTCCGGCTTCGGGGTTTCACCGGGACCACCCGCAGCGATTACGGAATGCAGGACACCGCAGAAAAGAATAAGTAAAGAAAGTAGTACTGTTTTCATTCCAAACCGCCTGAAGTCCATGTTATTCATTGAAATATCACGAAAAACACCCCCAATCGCAAAACCGACGATCAAATTCTTTCCAGGATGTCCCGGAGAACCCAACCTTTCTTTCCATCCTGCAATCGAACCTGGTACCAGTTGTCGAAATCATCCACGATTTCCACCTTCAACCCTTCGTGAACGGCGAATAGATGCACCCCGGACTTGTCCGGCGAGCTCTTCACGTTCACTTCCTTCGGCATGATTACCGCCATCCTGTGGGCGAGGTGATCTTCCCTCGCGTCGAGAAAGAGCGTGAACCACACCGCCCATGCGACGAGAAAAATCGAGGACAGGAAAAACGCCAGCCTCCGAAGACGCAGGGAGCGTATCCAGAAAAACGCGACTATTCCCGCGCACAGGAGCCAGAAGAAACCGGCCGAAATCCAGAAGATCGTGTCGAGATGCCAGGCGTATTTGATCCGGTTCCACCATTCCACGAAAAAGAGCTGGGGAACCGGCTCCACCCTGTCCCGCAAACGCGACCGTACGACGTTCAGGTTGAACTCGATATCCGGGTCCGGATCGATCATCATCGCCCGCTCGAAGTACAATACGGCGTGGGCGAAATCGCCGCGCTTGAAACAGGCGTTTCCCAGGTTGTAGTAAACGTCTGCCGTCCCGTATCCTTCATCGAGCAGTGATCGATAGAGGGAAATCGCCTGTTTGTAATCCGCGTTCCGGTAAGCCTCATTCGCCTGCCCGAAGGTCTCCACGGGAGCGGTATAACTAACAACCGTAAGAAGAAAAAGGAGGGCCGCAATTGGAACAAGCGCCTTCATCGGGACAACTCCTCCTCAACCTTGACGATGGCTCCCTTTGTCAATTCGTAAAGCTCCTTCAAGTAAGTATCCTGCAAGCCGGAGGGCGCGTACCGCGCATATTCCGTCTTTTCCAGCGCCGTCAACATTGCGCTCAGGGCATCCTCGCCGACGCCGCGATCTTTCAGGATATTCTTAACCTTCTCGAGCGCAAGTTCCGACTGCGGCACACCCAGCCTGTCTTGCACGTAGCCCCACAAGGCCCGTGATATCTCGAGGCAGAATTCCTGGTTCCGCGAGGCGTCCAGGTAATCTAATGATCGCTTCAGGCGACGGTTGGCCATCTTGGTCGCCTTCATCATGCGAAACATCCTAAGATCACCGTGAATCCGGTCGTAACGGCGCTTGTACAACAAGAGAGCAACCGTTCCCGCGACCGGCACGCCCATTACGAGGAAGATGAGGAATACGGATACCCCTCCGTTCCCGCCCTGGAAATCAACGTAGGTGCGAATCGGCTTGACGTCCTGATTCAGGAATTCGACCAGCTTGCGGCTGTAGTCGGTCACTCCTCCCATGTCCTCTGCTTTCCCCTTCTCTATCCGTATCACCATGGAATCGGATTTCAGTGTGACGTAGCGTTTCGAGGAAAGATCGTAGTAACTGAATGTAACCGGCGAGATGATGCGCTCGCCGGGATACCGGGGCACGAGGAGGTATTCGAACGACTTCACACCACCCATACGTCCCCCGCCCATGGTGATGGTCTCTTCCACGCGTGGATCGTAGTGGTCAACGTCGTTCGGAACTTGAAGTTCCGGCGGTTCCAGGAGTTTGATGTTGCCCTTCCCCCGAATCTTAACCGTCAGGGTGATCGTTTCGTTGGCTTTCACCCGGTCGCGGTCGAGCTTCGTCTCCATGACGAAATCCCCCACGGCGCCATGGAAGCTTTCGGGTTTATTCTTCTCGGGAAGAGGCCGCACCTTGATCACGAGCTTGTTCGACGAGATTTCAACCTCGCGCGATTGCACACGATCGAAAAACGGATCGTTGAAGAACTGGTCGATGAAATTGTCGCCCGTTTTCCTGCGCTGCCGAACACGGATCAGCACGTTTATCTTCAACGGCTCGATGGAAAGGCGGCCCCCCTGTGTCGGGAACAAGGCGGTCTTCTTGAGCAGGAACACGCGGTACTGCTTCCCGTTCACGGTTTCCACCGTGCTGGTGCGCCGCGGATTCAGGTCGAAATCCTCCGCCCAGAATCCTACCATGCGCGGCAGTTTTCCCACGTTGTAATTCTCCACCGTTACACGGGTGAACAATTTGTACGTAATGGTAACCTGCTCGCCGAGGAAGACGTTTTTCTTGTCGGCAAAAGCGCGGACGAAAATCATGTCGCCGACATCGATCTTTTGCTCCTTTTTACTCTGCGTCGGTTTCCGGCTCCCGACCACGACCTTTATTGTAGCCGTGTTCGACACCATCTTCTTGCCGTTGTAAACGATGGAGGCCGCCGGAACGGTGAACGTTCCCGCCTTCCGCGGCTCGACGAAGAAAGTGAATGCCAGCGTCGCCGACATTTTCCCGTTGACGATCTGGATATTGGATGACTGGTTCGGGCCCGACCTGACCAGGAAATTCCTGTTGAGATCAGGCTGGCGGAAATCCGACAGCTTGTTGGGATCTCCTCCGGTAAAAGTGTACGTGACCGCAAATCGTTGCCCGAGAGCGACCTCCGAGCGATCAACGCTGAGCGTGAAAGAAGGCTGCTGCGCCGCAACATCGAGGACAAAAATCAACAGAAAGGCGATCGTTGCTCGCGTGAACATCGCTACCAATCCTTTTCAACCGGCACCCGCCGAGCCTTGACTTTTCGCAGTTTCTTTTGCAGCTCTTTCTCGTCATTCCGCAGTGCGTTCAGGATCTGTTCCGCCTGCTCCTTCGACATCTTTTGCTGCTTGCGTTTTTGCT
>JAJRXL010000098.1 GCA_024276335.1 Bacteroidota bacterium | reverse complement strand
GCTCCCGCGCCTGACGCTATGCTGGAGCGTGTCCATTTCCAGGTCGCCCGCTTTGAGAAGAGCGACGGACTTGTCCGTTTGTGAACGCCGAACCAAGGAGCGGATGCGCGCGATGCATTCCGCCAGCGCGAACGGTTTCGTAAGGTAGTCGTCCGCGCCTTCGTTCAATCCCTTGACCTTGTCCTCGGTGTCGCCCTTGGCGGTGAGGATGAGAATGGGGGTGTCTTTTTCCCTGCGGATTTCTTTAAGTACATCGAGGCCGCTTCGCCTTGGAAGCATGAGGTCCAGGATAATCGCGTCGTACGTTTCGGTCAGGGCCAAAAACAGTCCCTGTTCTCCATCAAAAGCCTGGTCAACCGTGAAGAGTTCTTCCTCAAAGCCCTGCTTCAGGAACGAATTGACCTTGACCTCGTCTTCGATAATGAGCAGTTTCATGGTGGCGGTCCGCGTTGTTTATTTTTCGAGTGTGATTTCCTGGATTTCCTTGCCGAAGATACGAATGCGGGTCAGGAACCCGCGGTAACTGATCGTCAATCCTTCTTTTGTCAGCAGGTACATGGTGCAGGCCGAAGGGTCCCTTTCCGGCTGATGGATTTCCAGTTCGCCGTAATCGGAAACCGGGGAGCCCAGAGCCGGCTGCTCTCCGATCAACTCGGCGAACGCCGGGTTGGCGTTGAGAATATTATGATTCTCGTCGAGATGCAGGAGCGGAAAAGGAACGTATTTCATGAGAAAGCGATAGCGTTGCGACAGCTTGGCTTCCAATTGGCTGGAAAGGGGCTGGTATTCGCCGATATCCACCTCGTCCGGCAGCTTGATCCCGAAGCACAGCACATCTCCGGGTGTCTCTTTCTTCATGTTTTTTGTAATGAATGTCCACTGGACGCGAACCCCCCGGCCCCTTACAGAATCAACTGCCTGCCAGGATGTTACCGGCCGCATGGGCGGTAGCACTCCCGCTATCGGTGTCAACGCCTGTTCAATGATTTCGTGTTCCTCCGATGGAATGAAGGTTGTCACGAACGGTGCGTCCAGGATTTCCTCGGCTGGACGGCCGAGAAGCTCAACGGAAGCAGGGTTCAGGAATTGAATGCGGCGCCGGGCGTCGATGCCGACAATGATGAAGGCGGCGTCGGCGAAGAGGGAGTCGATGAACCGGAATTCTTCCCTGGCGCTCTGTATACCGTCTTTGACCAGTTCGTCCACGTGGCGCCTCATCCGCCTCAGCTCGGATTCGAGACCAACGTGATCGGTCACGTCCCAGCCGGAGACCACGGTCCAACGGGAGCTGTTCGACTGGATTGCGTCCGTCCACCAGGCCAGCGTTCGTATGCCGTAGTCGGTCTGAAGCGGAATCCGTTCGAACCGATCCGCCGAAGGACTCCGGAGCAAAGCGTTCCATCGCGTCTTGATCGATTCCGGGTCCGGGAGATTCTCGCAAAGAACGCTTAGCGCCGATTCGAGCATGGCGATTTCCTGTCGCTTTGTGCTGGTGATCTTTTCCAGTTGACGATTCCAGGCCATGATTGCACCGTTCTCGTCGAACGCAAAGCACAGGCACGGCATGGCGTCCACCAGGGAAATCCCAAGTTGCGAATCGCGCAAATCCCGTGAGCGTTTTTTCTGTTGCACCGCGCGTGCGGCAGGTTGGTGAAGTTGCAACTGGTTGATGATGTAGCCGATGCTTAGGCCGAGCGGTCT
>JAJRXL010000097.1 GCA_024276335.1 Bacteroidota bacterium | reverse complement strand
GGTGAAGCCTTCATGGAGACTTTCTTCTTGCCTCCCACGTCCTGCACGGTGAGCTTCGTGACGACGAATTCATCCGCTTTGGGTTTCTTTGCCAGCCGCAGCCCGACGGTAAGGGCAAGGAGTGAACCGGCATTGGTGCTCTGGTAATCGATATTCGTTACGCGAAACGTCAGTCCGAAGGCGGTGATCTCCTGTTCGGAGATTTTCATGTTCAAACCGTTCTCATCGATGATGAGGTTCTTGAAATAAATAGTCTTATCAAGGATGGGAATGGTTGCTGTAGCCTTGTCGATGAGAAGCTTGTACTGCCGCTTGTTATCGAAACTTATTTCCTGGACCTGGACGAAATCCTTCAGAATCTTGAACAGGTATTTCTTGATCTTGGTGGCCTTCTCCTTGAACGAACCGGACTGGACCTTCCATACGCCCGATTTTCCTTTCGGGGGAGCAAAGGTCAAAGCATTGGCCGTTATGGCGAGTTTCAGTGAATCGAACGGCGAGGGAATGAGGATGAGTTGTACTGTCCCATTAAAGACCTTACTACTGCCCTTCGTGGAAACAGTTGTTAGGCCGGGGTATATCCTGATCGCCGCGACTTTCGGGATGAGAAAGTAGAGGTCCGTGCCGGTGACCAGGGTATCTTTTTCCTGCCCCGGCTTGCTGAGGTCGATTGGAATGTACACCCGGCCCTCGAATATCTTTCCCGCCGCATTCTTCGCTTTGTACGTGACTTCCGCTACGCATTGAGTCGCGCTGTCGTTGCCGAGCAGCCACGTCGTGTTGAGGTGTATTTTTACCGACTCGGAAAACAGGCCGTTGGCGGGAATGATATCCAGCGAGGTATACGTAATGACTTCGTCCGTCGCCGTTCCTTTGGACCCCGGTGTGGGAGGACCGTAGCCGGGTAATGGCATTACCTCCGTGCCTCTCTTGATTCTCGTCGTACGGGAAATCAGTGTGACCGCTTCATTCAGCGTTGAACTGATCGTGTACTTGACCGGGGTGAATTCATCGCTTGTCGAGATCGCCTTGGGATCTGGGACTACCGTCAGCGGATACTGTTTCTGGCGCACATCGACATCGACCTGGTTCGTTGTGACGGTAAGCCGCCGTCCCAGCGCGTCTTTCCCGGTAAACTCGAGAGCTATTTTATACGTGACGGATTTGTATCCCTGCCCTGTGGCAATGGTGACACCCGGCCGGTTCAGCATTTGCAGCCGACCATAGTCGCTGATGGTCTGTTGTATTGTTTGTTGTGCGGTGCCGCTGCTCGGCTGGAATGAGATCTTCGCCATCTGGTCCTGTGCGGAGTTGCGCCTGATGAACGTTCCTCCGCCGTCGTACCATAAGACGTTGAGCGAGTCGAGGAGGGCCCACACGACGCCAGAGTACGAAAGCGAGGCGCTCCAGGTCCGCTGGAGATGATCGCCGTCAAAGACCTGCGCGCTCGGCGTCACTTTTGCCGTGATCTGTACGGGCGGCTTGGAGTAAATGTTGATCTTGACCGGGGGGTAGGAAGTTGAAGAAAAGGTTTTCCCCGTGTTGTCCTTGCCGAAGAATGTCAATTGCAACTTGTACTTGGTAGAAGTCTTGCCTTCCAGGGCATTGTCGAGGTTGACAGGAAGGTTGAACGCCTTTTTCACCTGGATAATAGGGACGTAAATCGTTTTGCCGCCTTGTGTGACGGGAAAGGTATTGGGCCCCGGTTTCAACGTAAAAGGAGAAAGGGTCGCCTTCGATAATGACGTTTTGGAACCGTCGGGATTAATTAATGTTTCGCTGTACGAATCGATGGTGATGGTATTGTAGGCCTGCCAACTGAAATTGAACTCGATCTTCTGTTTCGTGAGACCGGGATAATAATCGATGCTTTCGGTGGAAGCTGAAACGAGGAAGTTCTGATAGGTTGAAGTGGAAGCGTAGTACCAGACGGTCAGGGGAAGTATCGTGCTTCCTTTCACGATTGCCCCGTCCTGGTCTTTGCCGGAATATTCCATCTTCACCATGTACTTCGTTTGCTGTTTCCCGTTAAGCGCCTGCAGTAATGACGCTTTGGTGATTGACATGGTGATGTTCTTCCGCCACTTGGTTTCCGCCTGGTAAATGGTATCAACCGGTTGCAGCGTCGATTGAAGTGTCTTGAGAGGAGTGCCGTCTGCCCGGTACCAGTAATTCGTGACCTTGTCCAACACGACGTACTGACCGACGTCACCCCAGAGATGAAGCTTGACATCAATCGAATTGCTCAGCCTGTCAGGTGCATAGGAGATGGTTGTCGGTACAATCGCGACGTCGAGCGAGGGAGGGGATATCTGTCCGGGTGAGCTTTTGTAATAGATAATTTTCAATCGCACAGGGTTCGACTGCACGCTATAAGCCGGCTTCTCTTTTCCTTTCTCCGTATAAATCCCTTTATAGACGACATCAATGTAGTGGACGAGGCGACTCTTGTTCGATTTTGCAATGTAACTGTTGAAAGCGCTCTTGTTCGACGGGTTGACCAGTTCTGATTTCTTGTCACCTATGTTGAACAAGAGTGGCGGCAGAATTACTTCTTTGTTGTTCGCATACTGCTTTTTACCCTCGTCAAACCACGAGAACTGTGTCTCGTTCACTTTTAAAAAGAGATTGGATGGACCGGTGAATTGCAGGTTCACCTGGGCGGTGGACCAGTTCTGACCGTACCCGTACACGACGATACTATCCACGATAGCAGTTGCAAGGAGTTGGGGACCGGTTTTAAGTGATGAAGGGAGGTTGGTGTTGGCGTCAGGTGTGGTTGGGTAAGCTTCAACGTTTCCTGCTTTGTCCGTTGCCCGGCATCGGAAGGCGTACTTGTGACCGGCTTGCCCGTTGTACTGCTGCGACGTCCCGATCTGTTTGATCAGCCAGTCTTTCCAAGGGGCATTGTCCACCTTGACTTGGATGTCATAGTAGTCAATTCCAGACAAATCGTCTTTCCCCGTCCATTGCACGAGGAAATCAACGGAGCTCTGGTTGCTCTGGAGAGCGGTTACGCTGGATGTGGGCGGCTTTGTATCGATGGTTGTCTCGGCTTCTGCTTTATCCTCGAACAGCTCCTCGTTTCCGGCGGCGTCTTTCGCCTGTGCCCGGAAGTAGTACACCCCGTCTCCGCCCATCAGATCGGCGGGAAAGACGCCTGCCGTTGTAGAAGTGTTCGTCTGCCACTTCGACCAGAGTAAGTCCTTCTTGCGCTTGTAATAGATATCGTACGTTGTGATCGGTGATACGTCGTCGTAGCCTTTCCAGGTCAGGTTGACTTTTGGGTTGTTGAGGTAGAGGGACGAACTTTTTCCCGAGGGGATTGGAATGGAGATGGTTGAAGAAGGACGAGACGTGTCAATTGTTACACCGTCGGATGTCCCGACAGGACCGCCTGCACCCGCATAATTTCGAGCTTTGATTGAAATGTAGTATTTCCAACCATGATGCAGAGTTAGGCCCGACCGGGTGAAGCTGGTTGCCGCACCAGCGTTCTGCCAATTCAGTACTTCCGTGCCACCCTGCGTTGTTCCGATAGCGTAGTCATAGCTGAAGGCGCCCGGAACGCTCGCCCAGTTTCCCGACAACGTCGTTGTCATTTTGGAATAATCGATATCGGTGGATGTTCCGTCGTTGACGTACGGCGGAGCGATGAGTTTTGTCTCGGGGCCGTACGTGAAAGACCAGAACTGACTTTTGCCCTCGTTGGCGAACGTGTACCGGCCTTCCGGATCATAGGCCTTGACCTGCCATACGTACACATGCCCGTTTTCCAATGTTGGGTCGGACGCAAGGTACTGGTACAAGGGTATCGTGGTTGTGCGGAGAACGAGAGGGATATTCGTTTCCAGTATCTTGCCGTAGTTCGTTTGGCCGGGCTGCACTTCGACCAGCCGGAACTCGTACGTTGCGAATGAACGAGTGCCTAAAGGCGCAACCGACCATTGGAATGTCGGCAAGGCCATGACATTCTTCTTATCCGGCGGTGTGATGAGGTATGGTGGCGTGAGCAGCCTGATGGAGAAGCGAGTGCAGGCGAGGGGAGAAAGCTTTTCCAACGGATTTTCGTACGCGACGATGGTAACGCACAACGTGAAATTGTCGTCGGGGAGTTTGCCGCTTTTCCGCGTTTCCTCTTGTGAAGGTCCGATATAACGCACTGCTCCTTCCTCCAGTAGATGCGCGTCAACGCCGTTGATGAAAGACGTGCCCGGAGGAATGATGACGGGAGGAATCGGCGCATCCAGGATCGTTTCGGCAACTCGTCCCCGCCTATCACCTTCGATGTACGCGTCAAATCGAACCGCGACCTCCTCACCCGTTGGATTAGTGACAATGACCATGATCGTATTCGGGTTGGATCGCCAGTCCGAAAGGTACGGTGAGGGATGGGGATCCATCTGGATGGCGTGATTGAGTTGTGCGGAGGCGTTTGACAGGAACAGGAAGAAAAGAAAACAGGCGGAGATGAAGCATCTGGTCATGGCGCTATTCCTCACGATACCGGGATTGCTCAGCCAGCTTGTTACTCGGAAGAGGAAATAGGAACTCGAACAGTGAACGTTTCATCCGTAGCATGACAACAACTCAACACGTGATTGATTCGCACGCTTACGAGAAAGGGCGGTTATCTCCCCGAGAACGTTTTCGAAACCAGACGGAGCATCAATTCACAGAACCAACAAACTCTGGAAATGAACGCGTACATAACGGATTTCGAATATGGCTGGAAAAATTTCTGGGCCTTCTTACACGGAGATGTTACTCTTTTATCATTAGAAAATCAAGCATACAGGTTCATATTATTTTTCGCAATCCTGTTGACACATACGGACAAATGATACCAGCAAGAATTTCGCATTTGCTTGCAGTGTTTATATTTTGCATGCAGCTGATGATCGAGGTCGCTCCATGGTGGACCATATATTCC
>JAJRXL010000096.1 GCA_024276335.1 Bacteroidota bacterium | reverse complement strand
TTTTTTTGTGATTGAATCGTGTAGGAGCACACTCGGGCCTCCACCCAGTCGCCTTCCGGCACACGAAATGGGAAGAAGTATCCACCCCGTTTTTCCCTATGTACAACTCTCCTCCTGATTGAGCGGAAAAGTAGGCAGATTTCCGCGTTTATGCAAGGTGAACGAAGGAAGCGATTTTGGACATCCTGTCCCGTGGAAAAATCCCCTCGTGCACTGCTGATGGTCCAAGACGTACAGACGGATATACGTGTCCAATCCCCGTTTCTTCCCATTCATGTGTCTCCGTGGTCCGGACTCGATTCACGGTTGCAAAATGTGATGACTTTCTCAACTCTTGCTGTTGAATAAATCAATAGCAAGGGAATGCCATTGTTTACACAGGGTTGCGGCGATTTCCACCACGAATTCAACAGCGTACTGTTGACAATATCAACCCCCCCCCTCGTTTCAAGCGTTGCGTTCTGCTGTCCCGATTCAACCCATCCCCTCCGTATCCTCTTGATTATAAAGGTGTTACGGTATACGAGTATTATAAGACCCCTTTCTCGTATATTTGGCCCGCATTTTGCCGTCCTTTTGACAAAAGCTCGTAAACTATCTAAAAGCCGTTCATACGTTGAAGGAGAAGAAATCATGACTGTGTTACTTATCGGCGCAACTTTTATCACGTTTATTGTCATCGACTATTTCGTGCGCAGGAAGGTGTCGCAAGCCGGAGAGATGCAACCGGCGACGGCACGGGCACGACCGCAAGCCGCTTTTCGGGAAATGCCCGCGGGGGCGTTTCTCCATCCCGGGCATACGTGGCTCACCATCAGGGAAAACGGTCACGTCCGGGTCGGGATCGACGACTTCGCCGCGAACGCTTTAGGGGAAATCGAGGCACTGAAACTGCCCGCGGTGAACGACGAGGTCAGGGCCGACTCCATGCTCCTGAGCTTGCAACGGGGGAAGCGCGAAGCGCGGTTCATCTCGCCCGTCGACGGTGAAGTCGTTGCCATAAACGACCGAGCATCTCCCGGCAGGCTGACGGGAGAATGGTTGGTGGAAATCAGGCCCCGGAGGTTGGGAAAAGCCTTGGCGAAAATGCGCATCGCTGAAGCCGCGCGGCAATGGATGCATGCGGAAAAAAGCCGCCTCGTCGATTTCCTCGCCGCCCGGCAGGGCAGCGCTGATCCGGTTCTGCAAGACGGTGGAGAGCCCGTCCCGGGGTTCCTCGCCCGGATGGACGATACCGCGTGGGAAACGTTTCAGCAAGAGTTCCTGGAACGAAAAACCGGCTGATGCCCGGGACGGAGTATAACACGGCTTCACATCGGCAAGGGGCGGAAGGAATTGCCCCGTGCGCGAAACACCTGTTCTCAAGCATAACAAACGAATAGGGAATCAACATGGACAGACGAAGTTTCATCAAGACGGTGGGCGCGAGCGGCGGCGCCGCACTGGTCGGAAAGAGGCTGCGGGCTGAAAGCCCACCCGGCGCCGATGAACCGGTGGGCGTCCTCGTCGATACCACGAGGTGCATCGGGTGCCGTACCTGCGAGGAAGCGTGCGCCGAAGCGCACGGCTTGCCTCTCCCTGAGGACCTCGATGAAGATATCGAGGGCGCAGTACGAACAACCTCGGAAAAACAGTGGACGGTGGTGAACACGTACACCGTTGACGGCGAGGACATTTACGTGAAACGACAGTGCATGCATTGCAACCAGCCCGCCTGCGCCTCGGCATGCCTCGTGAAGGCAATGTACAAGACGGAGAAGGGGCCCGTCATCTGGCGCGAGGACCGTTGCATGGGATGCCGGTACTGCATGATCTCGTGCCCGTTCGATGTGCCGAAATTAGAATACAACAGTCCTGTGCCGCGAATACAGAAGTGCACCATGTGCTGGGAACGGCAACAGGCGGGCGAAATACCGGCGTGCGTGGAGAACTGCCCCGAAGAAGCCCTGACCTTCGGGAAACGCCGTGACCTGCTCGAAATCGCCAGGCAGAGAATTTATAACGAGCCGGACAGGTACGTCCACCACATCTACGGCGAACACGAGGCAGGGGGCACCGGCTACCTCTACCTGGCAAGCGTGCCCTTTGAAAAACTCGGGTTTAAGACCGACGTTGGGACGACCCCGTACCCGGAATTGACGAAGGAATTCCTCTACAGCGTGCCGGTCGTCCTGCTCTTATGGCCCGCTTTCCTGCTCGCACTTTCGAACGCGACGAAGCGGGAGAATGATCGCGAAAGAAGGATACGGGAAATAATCAACGAGGTTGGAAATGAATAACACCACCAACATCTCATCGCCGGGCGGATACCGCCGCGTGTTGCGGTTCGTGCTCGGCGAGCTGAAACCGAAAGGGAAACTGTTGACACTCTTCAACGTCATTTCTATTCCCATCATGATCCTGGGCGCGGTGCTCCTGGTCATCCGGTTCACGCAAGGCCTCGGTTCAATCACCAATCTCTCCCAGGATTTCCCCTGGGGGCTGTGGATCGGTTTCGACGTGGTCACCGGTGTCGCCTTTGCCGGGGGGGCGTACGTCCTGACGTTCATGGTGTACATTCTTCGTTCGGAAAAATACCACCCCATCGTCCGGGTGACCATCCTCAACGGGCTGCTGGCCTACATCTTTTACGCAGGCGCCCTCCTGCTGGACCTGGGACGTCCCTGGAACGTAATCAACCCGATCATCGGGAAGTCGTTCGGCGTCAGCTCGGTGTTGTTCCTGGTGGCATGGCACTTCCTTCTCTACATGCTCAGTGAGCTGATAGAATTCTCGCCCGCCATCGCCGAATGGCTGGGAATGAAACGACTCAGGAAAACTCTCAGCGCCATGACGCTGGGCGCCGTGATCTTCGGCATCACGCTCTCCACACTGCACCAGTCCGGCCTCGGGGCGCTCTACCTGATGGCGAAAGGGAAAATCCACCCGCTGTGGTACTCGGAGTTCATCCCGATTCTCTTCTTCGTCTCCAGTATTTTCGCGGGGCTCTCCATGGTGATCGTCGAGGGGAGCATCAGCCACAAGGTGTTCACGGATCGGCTGAGCTCCAGGCTCAAACGCTCGCACGACGATATCCTGGTCGGGCTGTCCCGCATTTGCGCCGGGACGATGTTCGTTTACCTTTTTCTGAAGATCCTGGTGTTCATCCACGGACAGCACTGGTCGCTGATCAATACGCCGATGGGTTACTGGTTCCTGCTGGAGGTTGTCGGGTTCGTCTTGCTTCCGTGCATTGCGTTCCTGTATGCGGTCAGGAAAAGGGACCTCCTGGTAGTCCGCATCGCAGCGGTCATGGCCCTGATCGGTATCGTCCTGAACAGGCTCAACATATCGGTAATTGCGTTCAAGTGGAATGCTCCCGTCCATTACGTCCCGAGTTGGATGGAAATCGAGGTCACCCTCGCCATCATCTTCGCAGAGATATGGGTGTTTCGTTGGATCGTTAACCGGATGCCGGTATTGAACGAACCGCCGGCCTGGGCGCGCTCCAGGAAAGACGGAAAAATCACGACCGTTCCACGTAAGAAAAAAGAGGTGCTGCAACCATGGGATACTTGATCTACACGGATATTTTCGCCACCAAGGGTATCGAATACTTGTTGGTCATAGGTTTTCTCATCGCCCTGATCCTGTTCTGGAGGCTACTGCGCGACAGCGAGTTTGCGACGGAAACCGCCGAAGCGGAATCCGGGTCCCGTGCGCCGGGCTGGTTCCATCTGCCCGATGGATTGTACTTCCACCAGGGACATACATGGGCAAAACCGGGACCCGGCGGCGTGGTTACCGTTGGCATGGATGATTTTGCCCAGAAGCTGCTGGGCAAACCGTCAACTCTTG
>JAJRXL010000095.1 GCA_024276335.1 Bacteroidota bacterium | reverse complement strand
ATTCCTCGACGTTACCCAGTTGATCGCGTATTTCCTCGCGTTCCTTCTTGACCTCGTCGATCTTGTCGGCCTGGTACCAAAACACGTAGGCTCCCCCACCGCTTCCGATGAGGACCAGGAGGATAAACAGGACAATGGAATGTCGTATCGCGTACGGCATCACTTACCTCCTTCCTTCGGGTGAGATTCCCCGTCCGGAGCCGCGTTCTGATCGGGAACCGCGTTGCCGGGCAGCCCGGTCGACATCCCGGAACGTGACGAGATGCGCCTGTGCCAGCGGGCGGCGGCGGATTCGCCGTAGGGCGAAGACGGGGGGATTTCCAGGTTCATGTCGAACCGGTAAACCTTCGACTTCTCTCCGATGACCTGCGTCGCAACTTCCTGGATCTTGGCGTCGCCGATCAACTTGGTGAGCGCGGGAATGTTGGGGCGGTTCAGGGAGTAGCCGCCGACCTTGATCCCGTTCTCGATGGGCTTGATCTCGCTGATCCACATGGAGCGAAGGGCGCCCACGCCGGTAATGAGGGTATCCAACGTCTCGCTCCAGATTTCCGCCCCGACCAGGAGGGTATCCAGCGTCGTCGTCGCGTTTCGGACTTGCTGCGACCGCTCTTCCAGGGCCTGGATCCTCTGCACGACTTCCTGCTGGAGCTCGATTTGCTGTTTCTCGAATGCCAGGCTGGCCTGCTCCGAGGCCAGTTCCGCCTGTTGCTGAAGTCCCTGGATGGTCAGGAACGTCGTGGTGACGAACAGCGCGAGGATAAGGAGCAGTCCGTGCCAGGCGATTTTCGCTTTATTAAGTTCATCCTTGATCCGCTCGGGCATCAGGTTGATGCGGTAGAAGTGCGGGTTCTTCGGTTGCAACTGTTGCCAGGCTACCGAGATCGGCAGAACGTATTCGTGGAGATCGTCGATGCGCTCGTCGTCGCCGTGCCGGACGCGGAGGCGGGAGAGCGTGTGAAAAATGACCTCGTCATTGAACGAGCGGAGCGCGGATTTCAACCCGATCTGTTCCGCATCGCCGCTCAGGACGATATGGTCCGGGTTGGGGTAGCCCGCGTTATCCGCCGCCAGTTCGATCCGGTTGATAAGCAGGGAGACGATATTCCGGTCGCGGGAGCCTTGCATGATAGGCGGGGCAATGTGCAGGAGTTCGGTTCCCCGCATGATATAAAGACGGGTTTCATCCTTTCCGACGTGGATGACGTGTGTAATTTCCCCGTCCTTGAAGCGGAAATGCACCCGAACGAGATTGATGAGCGCAATGTCATTTGTAGTGATGAACCCGATTTGCGTGGCCCGACGTTCTCCGCCCTTGGGCAGCATGAACGTTTCCAGGTACGGCAATGCTTCCAGGCGGGCAGCAGCCACGGCCGACGAAGAAGTCGTTCGGGCGTAGTCCGCCATGTCGGAGGAGAGTTCGACGTTGTGGCTTTGCTGGACATCCGCGAGGATCTTCTTGAGGATCTTCGCGTTGTTGTCCTTCTTATTGATGTTAATGAGGAACGTCTGTGTTACGGGTTCGCCGTAACTGATGGCAAGGGGAGCTCGCTTGACGTAGTGCGCGTGCAGGAAGTCGATAATCTCGTGATCGTCCGCCACTTCGTCCTCGGATACATCGAGAAAATCGAATTCCTCGTCGTCGCCGGAACCCGCCTTTACCGCATGGCTGATGGAAATAGACTGGGAGGCCAATTCCCGGACCAGGATCTTGGAGCCCGCCCGCGTCACCACCGCCAGGCGCAACAGGTCTCCTTCGATGGAGAGCCCGATGCATGTCTCGGATCGCGGTTGAATCAGTTTCATGGCATTGCCTCGCTAATCAGGTTCTTTGTATTAAGAAGTTGATGCATTCGTTTCTTGTTGTTCGCGTAGTTCATAGCGTCTTCCGGCCGGATAATGTGTTTTTTTACCAGTCGTCTCAAGTCCTGCTCCATCGTGTGCATCCCGTGTTGGCTCCCTTCCGTGATCATCTGATAAATTTCGCCCGTGTTGCCGTTCTTGATTGCCGCCCTGACGGGAGCCGTCACGTTGACGATCTCGGTGGCCAGCACACGCTTGCCGTCGGTGGAGGGGAGGAGCTTCTGCGAAACGATGACGCGCAAGACGTCGGCCAGGCGGAGCCGCACCCGTTCCTGTTCGTTCACCGGGCACTCGGCCACGATCCGGTCTATGCTTTCCACGGCGGACGAGGTGTGCAACGTCGAAAAAACCTTGTGCCCGGAATCGGTGATTTCCAGCGCCGCCATGATCGTCTCCGGGTCCCGCATCTCGCCGATAACCACGATATCCGGATCCTGCCGCAGGGCCTGGACCGTCCCTTCTTTGAACGATAATACGTCCAACCCGACTTCCCGGTGCCGGACGATCGATCGCATCGGTGTATGGATGTATTCGATCGGCGCCCCGATGATAATGATGTGACTCTGGGTGCGCCGGTTGTTCATGTCGATGATGGCATCGAGCGTGGTGCTCTTGCCGGAGCCCGTGATACCGGTGATGAGAATGAGCCCTTCCTTGGTATGTTCCAGGCTCATCATGCGGGCGACGGCGGGATGGAACCCGTACACGCTGAAAGGAAATACCGTGGCGTTGATGGCGCGCATGTTCAACGCCAGGGCTTCCAGGTCGAAATAGGCCGTGGCCCGGTATCGTTGGCGGCTCGAGTTGAAATGTGTCTCGTACGAGAAGTCCAGGCTTCGCTTTTTCAGAAGCAACGTTCGCTGGTTTTCCGTCAGCAGCGCCATGATGAAAATATCGGCGTGCGATCCGGGAAGAGGCGGGAGACTGTCAACCGGCTGTTTCTCCCCGTGAATGCGGAACCAGATTTTACCCGTGGCGCCGTGAGAACCGAGATCAACATCCGAGCCTTCGAGCCTGCGCAGTTCGTACAGCACCCTGGTCATGAACAGGCGAACGACCTGTCGGTGTTCGTGACTGAAAGAAGCCACGATGCGGGAGATCATGTCCAGGCGTTCGACACCGTGCAAATAGGACGGCAGCCGGCTGTTGATTTCATCGAGAATCGAAAGCGCTTGTCGCCAGGACAATCCGTTCCCTTCGTGGTAATCCGTTTCTGCCTGGTTCGCGGCGGCTTCGTTTTCAGGTGCGGCCAGGCTGTGCGCCGTTTCTTCGACGCCTCGAGCGGGTTCGGTATGTTGATCAGAAGTTCTCATTTCTTCCATTCGTGATATTATTCGTAGTACTTGACAATTCTCCACTCGACCAGGTTCAGTTTGTCCAGGACGGTGTTAATGGCGGTCTCCGAGTAATAGAAACCGGGATTGCCGTTGATACGTATCGTCGTTTCGGTATCGGACCCGGAGCCTTCTTCATCTTTGTCCTTGTCTTTGTCTTCATCCTTATCTTTGTCCTTGTCTTTATCCTTGTCCTTACATCCATCCTTGTCTTTATCCTTGTCCTTGCACCCATCCTTGTCTTTATCTTTATCCTTGTCTTTATCTTTGTCCTTGCATCCGCTACCATGCATGCTTTCGTGCATTCCCATGCAGCAGCAGCATCCGTTCGGGTCGGATCCTCCGCTGTGGTCCATTCTGCCGTGACCGCCACTTCCCATACCCATGCCTCCGCCTCTGCCTCCGCCTCCGCACTTATCATTGTCGTTATCCGAGCCACCGCCCATGCCATGTCCGGAGCCGTTGTCGTTACTATCCTTGTCGCCCTTGTCCTTCTTGATGTGGTGGTAAAGCGGCATTTCCCACACGAAGTTTCCGAACTGGTCGTACACAAAGACGGTAAAGGAATTGTCGCGGAGTGAGACATCGTTCTGAACGACTTTAGGTTCGGTCCCTCGCATGATGCTTAGGTTATCGAGGGTGATTCTAAACCGGGTAATGTTGTTGAGACCGGTGGCGACAAAGAAATCCGACGATCCGTTACGGGTGAAATCGGAGCCGGAGACGTCGATATTTTGGTCTTCGGCGATGATCTGGTAGCGTCCGGACGCTTTATCCGCGTGACGGAACCGGATGCTCAGGTTTTGCTTGCTTCCTATAATTCGTCGGAACAACAACAGGCGATCGTTGAGAATGTCCAGCGTGGGGCCGTATTTATCGTCCCACTGGTGCTGGTGAAAGAGCTCCTTCGTTGTCGGCCGGTCGAAAATATCGACGTCGAAATGCCCGCCGGGAAGACCGGGATCGGTGGGGTCGCCGTTCGCATCCTGGAACTCTTCATCTTCACCGTCGTCGCCTTCGCCGGTGATCAGTATCGCACCGTAAACACGGGGATTTCCACTGCTCACCATGAAGGTACCGCCGGTGCTGATGATGATTCCTTCCCAGTAGAAATTCCCTTTCAGCGTCAGGTTGCCTTCCACGATAAGGATGCCCGCACCGCGTATATTGCCACCGAATTCGATACTGTGATCGGAGTACACGATTTCCGGGTTACTGAGTGTCCCGTAGGTCGTGTTGCCCGTGTACTTGGTTCCCGACAGCGTGCGTGTGGCGCGCTGCTTCCACAGGGCCGCGATGCCATTGACGTCCCAGTTTTTCTGGTACTTGGCTATGCTTGGTGCGCTGGTACTGCCGGTGATGTTGTCCTTCTGTTGCCGTGACAGGCTGTTGACCAGGCTGGAGACCATGCCGTTGGTTCGCACGGCAATTCCCAGTACCGGGTCACCGCTTCCCATGCCTCCGCCGGGCTGGTTGTCTTTGCCATCGATGCGATACGAGTTGCCGTTAATCTCGAACTGCGTCTTGTCGCTGGCGATAGTGATAGCGCCCTCCACGTAGGTCAGGGGTCCCTGTTTTTGCACCAGTGCCTTGACGACGTGGTCGATCCGGTTGAACACGCCGAGGGAGTATACTCGCTTGTGTTCGTTGTCGACCGGAATGATCGTCACTTTGTTGTAACCCTGTGCCATTACCTTGGAGCCCCAACCGGTTTTCCACCTGGGGTCCAATGTCATTTTACTCAGCGCAAGCTCGACCCCGCTGTTCGCGATGTTCTGCGCGAGTGTTTTGCTGTACGCTTCAACTGCGTTCTCGGTGGCCGCGAGATCGTTCGTCATCATATTCATGTTGCCCGTACTGAAAACGACGCCCATGCTCACCACGAGAACTATAACCATCCTACCCATGCTGTACCTCCTTCGTTATGTGAATACTGCCAGTTCTCATCTCGTTATAAATTCAGGTTCATGGGATAAAACGTAACGCTGGCATATGCTCCTCCGTAGTCGCCGTCGTACGCCTGAGGGCTCTGGGTGAGAATCTCCAGGCCGATTCCCTTTATGTCGGCAAGGGTGCTTGTCTCGACTCCGTCTCCATCATAGTAGTGGAGACGAAAAACGGTGATGCCTGTACCCCAGGGAACGGGGTCTTCGCTATTGATCTGACGATATACCGGAAAGTCGTCGGGGTTGTCCGTCCAACTGTAGTCGTCGATCGTTCCCACGTAGTAACGCACGGTATCGACGGTGCCGTCATCCTCCAGGTCGGCAAGAAACGTAATCGCGTTGGAGTCCGCCTGGAGCACAGCCGGATCGGACGGGACGTTGTATCCGGCTTTCGTGATGTCGAAATTGAACATCTCGTAGAAGTAGTTGAGATGATCCTGTGATATCGTTTCCAGCGTGGAGCGCGCCTGTTGCCCGCTCTGGAACTGCGTGGCCGCAAGCAGCGAGAGGAGAACGATCCCTCCTATCAGCATTGCTCCGATGTAATCTATTGCTGTATTCATGGCTTACCTCCATATCCCACGGATGTACGGTATTCTCAGGGTGTCCTTGATGTACGGACTGTACACCTTGACGGTGATCCGTTTTGCCTAGGTCGGTGATTGTCGGACGACATCCGGTAAATCGGGGTCGACGTACTCGACTTTGGTAAAGGTCTGGAAGCTTCCCACGCGGTCGGAATAAACGATTTTTTGCACGTTGTTATAGTCGTCCACGTCGTTGAAGGTCGAAAGCGTCTCCCCGGATTCGTAACCGAGCTGGTCCGCGGAGGTCATGGTGTTCACCGTCTTGGTCAACCCGATGTCCGAGTTCTGGTCGAACGACTTGACGCGTATTTCTTCGATAACACCGCGGGCAGCGGCGTTCGCGGCCAGTGTCGTTTCCGCGTTCATCATCTGTTCATTGGAGCGGATAATGTTTCTGTTCACCGTCAATACGTTCAGCGACAGAATCATAATAGCTCCGATCGTTAACATCATTTGTCCTGTGCCCATCATGTCCCTCCCTTGCTGTGGTTGGATATAAATAAAACTGCATTCTTCACAATGTGATTATGTTCTTCGTCCTTCATATGACGTGACCAGTGCAAGCGCCGCGTCACGCGATTGAAATAGTTCGTGTCTGCCGTAATATTCCATGTCTTCATCATCAAGTATCCTTTGCCAATACGCATAATTATTCCATTTCGTCCGTGGTTGCCGCAAATACTTCCTGGATACACGCCCGACCTTCCAGCACGCGGGCCCGCGCGGATGCGCGGAGGGAAAGCATCCCGTGCTTTTGTGCCAACTGGCGGACGACGTCCTCGTCGATATCCGAACCGGATTTGAGGATTGCCCTCCGGATATCCGCCGTGAAAAACAGAGCTTCGTGAATAGCGGCCCGGCCCTTGTAGCCGCCGTTGCAGTTGGGGCAACCGACCGGCTCGTAGAACGTGTTGGTGGCGATTTCCTCGTCGGTGAAACCCGCGGCCTTAGCCATGGCCACGTCGACTTTTTCCACCTTGCGCTTACATTTCTCACATAGCGTCCTGATCAGGCGCTGCGCCACGATGAGATTAATGGCATACGCGATCAGGAAAGGCTCGATACCCATCTTGTACAAGCGGCTCACGGCGCTCGGCGCGTCGTTGGTATGCAATGTGGAAAACGTGAGGTGACCCGTGTTGGCCAGCTTGATGGCTATATCCGCCGTTACTTTGTCGCGCATCTCGCCCACCATGACGATGTCCGGGTCGTGCCGGAGAATGGCCCGTATGGCGCGGTCGAAGTCGAGCTTGGGGCCCAGCTTAATCTGGCGTGCACCGTCGATGACGTATTCGACCGGATCCTCGACCGTAAGGACGTTCACGTCGGTTGTAATGACCGAGTGAAGGGCGGCGACCAGGGTTGTGGATTTTCCGCTCCCGGTGGGACCGGTAAGAATGACCATACCCTGGGGTTTCCGTATGGATTTGACGAAGACTTTGTAGGCGTATGGCTGGAAGCCGATTTTACGCAAGTCGGTGATGACTTTGCGGTTGTCGAGCACTCGAATGACGATGCTCTCGAGCTTCTGGTTCATTTCGAGCGCCACGATGGGCAGGACGGACACGCGGAACCGGATGACGACGTTGTCAATCACCCGCTGAATGAATCCATCCTGGGCGAGCTCGCGGTTGAAACGATCGGTTCCTTTCGAGCGGTCTTTGATAACGGCGCTGATGGCTTCGGGCCTGGTTCCTTCCTGGAGGTGCCAGAGTTTGAGTTTGCCGTCGATCCGGAAGTGGAATTCCGTGCCGCGTTTGCCCGGGATGATGTGAATGTCGCTGGCCCCCTGTCTGACAGCCTCAACCAGCATCCCCTCGAAGAGGTTGACGAGCATGCTCTTGTTGATTTCGCGATCGAGCGCTTCCTCGTCGACGAGGTTTTCCTCGAAGTCGTCCTCGGAAATTTCGCCTTCGATGTCCTTGATACTTTCGAGATAGGCGTTGTCGCCGCGGAGAAACTCTTCGAGCAGGGGCTGAAGCTGGGTTATGCGCGCATAGACGACCTCGTACTTCCGAGCGCGGAAATAGTATGCGATGCGCGGCAGGGCGCGGTGCGTCGGATCGCCGGCGACGATGATCAGCTTTTCGGGCTGTTTTTCGTCGAACCTGAGGGGCAGGGCTTTTGCTTCGATAAGAAGTTCCCGCTGCTCGGGGGTGAGGCTTTCCACCATCTGCCGGATGAAACCCAGGCGTTCCTCGGTAAGGATCTTTTCGTCAAGGTTGACTTCCTTAAAGGCGTATACGTGCGCCACTTCCCGGAGAACCAGGTCGTGGTCGATATTGAAATCAGAAACAAGAATTTGCGCAATATTACGCTGTTTTGGACCTTGCTCCCGTTCCTTTACCGCTAGCGCCTTGGTAATGATTTCCGGCTGCACGATGCCCTTGTGCAGCAGCGCAAATCCTACCTTGTCGACGAATTTTTCTCCCGACGAGGAAGCAGCGATAGCCATGCGCGCACCTTTCTAGTGATGGAGGATGTGAAGGCAAGGAGAAGGGTGAGCTCTGCCCCCCGGAAACCGGGCGTCTGCTTAGGCTTGATGAGGGCCGTTTCGGACGAGACGATGGTAATCGCCGTCATTACGACCATGATGAGGAGAGCTATAAAGAGTTGCACGTATTCAACGATTGCTTTGAGTTTGTATGTCGTGTCTCGCTCGTAGTAGTTGGCGAGCTGCAACGCCGTGGCGCGGACAGTGCCGGTTTCGGCGCCGGCATGGAAACGTGAAAGAGCAGTCTTCGTGAAAACGCCGGAAGCTTCGAACGACTCATGCAGCCCCTTCCCGTGTTTGAGCATCATGGGAATGGCGATATTTTTCACCTGTGCCTCGAAGTACCTGTTGCCGGTTGCTTCGCAGGCAATGCGTATGACGTCGATGTTTTCACCCGAGCCGCTGTAGAGCGAATAGAAAACGCGGCAGAAGATTTCGATAATAGTTTTATGGATCAGCGATCCCAATACAGGGACTTTCAGTATCCATCGATCGATATTAAAACGCCCCTTGTCCGATTTCCAGTAAAAATAGGCACCGACGAATAGTGCAATATGAATGAACGTGATGACAACAATGTTCGCCACCAGCCAGTCGCTGAATTCGAGCGTTGCCGCCGTCATGGGGGGCAGTTCGATCCCGTACTTGGAGAACATCCGCGCGGTTTCGGGAAAAATGTACGCGACGTAGAACAGCGTAGCCAGGAAGAGCAGGATCAGGGTAATGGACGGCATGATCATGGCGCTCTTCATGCTTTCCGGAACTCTTGCTGGCGTTCGATGAACTTCGCCGTGCTTTCGTACAGGTCGATCATGTTTCCGCTCTTGGAAGCGAGGCAGAGCATCTTGGCAACGAATTTCCCCAGCGTGCCTTCGTGTTTGGCGAAGACCTTTTCCGCTTCCTTGCCCTGGCGCAGGTCCGCGGCGATATCCCTGATCGTTGACCGCAGCGGGGTGCTTTCGATGTCGTTGCTGAGCAACTGAAGGATCTCGTTGTAGGGGAGCTGTTCACGCAACAAGTCCGCGCTGAGGCGGACGAAGGTGACGATGTCGGTCGTTTTGGGTTTCCCCTGGAAATCAAACCATTTCTTTCGGACATAGAGGACGCGGTAGCCCATGGAGGTCAAGCCGGAGGCGACCTCTTCCTTGGAGAAGGCTTTCTGTTCGCCCATGATGGGCTTATCGTCGCCTTTCTGGACCTTGTAGAGGAAGGTTGAGCGCTTTTCGATTTTTTGAACCCGGAAGGGCCGTCCCTTCGAGAGATCCTGGAGCTTCTTTTTGGCATCCGTGAAATTGGATGCCGTAAGTGTGCCTTGAATCACTTTCCCCGAAGGGACGACGCCTTGAAACCGGAATTCAGCCATTGGTTATACTATCCTTTTTGTAAACAGCCGTACTGGCAAACCGTTAATTGAACGTGATGGTTGGTGTTGCCACGGAATCCGCGAACACTCTCATCACGACCGTTACGCTCTCGTTGCCCGTACCGGTAACGGTGAAGCTCGAAGAGGAAATGCTGCTAAGCGCATACGAACCGTTTTGGTTCGATGAGCTCGACCATCCACAATCCTGAAGCGTCAGACCCGTGAAGCTGTTTCCGCCGCCACCGAGCATCGTCGGCTTCTTGTAGTACGCCTGCGCACCGGCGGCTATCCGGAGACAATCCTGCGTAACCGCGTCGGCATTTGCCTGCTGTGCGTTCGAACCGAAAATGCTTACACCAACCACGACAGCGATTCCGACAATGATGACGCCGAGGATGATCAAGAGAAGTTGTTGGGTGCCCATAAAAAAACCTCCGATATTTGTTTTGTGAAATCTTGTCCCGGCTTTTCCGGAACGTTATTAGATTCCAAAGAATCTGGACACAAATATAGGGCCCAAACCTTACAGCAACCTTAATTCAACATTAAAGCTGTGTAAGATTTACATGTTTTCTGCAAATATGCTAAATACGGGCCGGAATTAATGTTTTTAAGAGCAAGTCTTTTGCGCGATCCGGCCCGTGATTGAGAAGAAGAGGGAGTGAGGCAAGGAGATAATGCAAATATTGCAGATTATCCACCGCTAAATGTGCAGATATTGCAACGTGTGATTTGTCCGAGAAGTCGAAGGAGGGGTTTTTCAGGATTCGGCGAGTGGGAGTTTCAACGTGAAGGTGCTCCCGGCTTTATATGTGCTCTCGACCAGGACTTCACCCCCGTGCGATTCCGTGATCCACTTTACAATATAGAGGCCGAGACCGGTGCCCCCTCTACTGTGCGATCGATCGTTGTCAAGACGGTAGAAACGATCGAATATCTTATCGAGAGCTTCTTTTGGAATCCCGATACCCGTGTCGCGTACGCGAATGTACGCCCATTCCTCGTCCCGGCTCATGGACAACGTGACCGTACCGCCTTCGTGGTTGTACTTAGTGGCGTTATCGATGAGGTTGAGCAGGACTCGCCGCAGGCGAAGGGCGTCTCCCCGGATGACCGCCGGTTGAACGTCGCCCAGGACGAACGTGATCCCGAATTGGGAGGTAAACATCTCCACTTCGTCGGCAAGGTCCTCCAGGAGGGTCTTGAGATTGATCGGTTGGTGTTCCAGGTCGATCTGTCCCGTGTAGGATTTTGCCACCAGCAGGAGGTCGTCAAGTATCCGCGACAGGCGGAGGATCTCTTCCAGGAGACTGCCGAGGATGCGCTGGTACTCCTCGGCCTGTTTTTCCGACCGCAGGGCCAGTTCGACTTCGCCGCGCATAATGGTAAGCGGTGTGCGGAGTTCGTGCGAAGCGTTGATGGAGAAATGCTGAATTTGTTCGTACCCCTGGCGCATTTTCTCGACGGTATCGCGTATGCTGTTCATTTTCCGTTGGATCTCGTCTTCCAGCATGGCAGTAGGCAGCGCGGGAGGATCGTCGGAACGAGGAATGATCGTGTAACGATCGGAGTGCAACTGCTTGGCGATGACCCAACCCACGAGGTAGGAGATTACCAGGCCGACCGGGAGAAACATGACCGCAACCGCGATGAAGGCGTTCGTGAACATCGTGCGGATATCCGGGCCGAGCAAGCCCAGGGAAATAAAGTGAGCCCGAAAGACGAATATCATGAGGGTCGAAATGACGACGACAACCACGAAAATCGCCGTCCCGTAGTAGATCGCAAACCGTTCGCGGAGCCCGATGATCATTGCTGCGGATCTTTAATGCTGTACCCGACACCCCGGACGGTATGGATAAGCTTGACCTCTTCTCCCTCGTCGATTTTCTTTCGAATGCGGGTCATGTACACGTCCAGGACGTTTGTTTCGCTGTCGAACGTTACTTCCCAGATATGCTCGATGATGGAGGAACGCGTCAGGACGTTGTTCTTGTTGCGCAACAGGTATTCCACCAGCTTGAATTCCTTGGCGGTAAGGTCGATGACACGGCTCCCGCGCCTGACGCTATGCTGGAGCGTGTCCATTTCCAGGTCGCCCGCTTTGAGAAGAGCGACGGACTTGTCCGTTTGTGAACGCCGAACCAAGGAGCGGATGCGCGCGATGCATTCCGCCAGCGCGAACGGTTTCGT
>JAJRXL010000094.1 GCA_024276335.1 Bacteroidota bacterium | reverse complement strand
TGAAGGCGGCTTGCTCCGCATGGGTCCCCAGAGCGCGGGCGCCGACCCGGGGCCTGCCTGCTACGGCAAGGGCGGCGAGCGCCCGGCCTGTACCGACGCCGATCTCCTATTGGGCTACCTCAACCCCGATTTCTTCGCCGGGGGCAAGATGAAACTGGACGTGGAGGCCGCGGAACGAGCCGTGTCCCGTCACGTCGCCGAACCCCTGGGACTCTCAGTGCGGGAAGCGGCCGCAGGCATGTACCGCGTGATCAACAACAACATGGCTCAGGGCGTGCGGGAAATCACCATCAAGCGCGGATACGACCCGCGGGAATTTCCCATGGTAGTCGCGGGGGGAGCCGGACCCATCCACGCCTGTATGATCTGCCGGGAGCTGGAAATTCCCCTGTTCATCGTTCCCCGGGAATCGTCCATCTTTTGCGCCGCCGGCATGCTCATGAGCGATCTGCAACACGATTTCGTTCGCTCGTTCGTATCGCCGTTCAATAAAATCAATTGGAGCAACCTCACCGCGGTGATCGAGGAAATGAAACGGGAAGGCGCAGCGCTGCTGGCCGAAGAACATATCCCGGAAGACTGGAGGAAGTACTACTTGAACCTGGATTGCCGCTACGTGAAGCAGTACCACGAGGTGTCCCTCCCGGTCGAGATGGAGATGGTTCTCGACGGCGACATGGAGTCGATCTCCACGCGCTTCCACGCCGAACACAATCGCCTCTATGGCTACTCCCTGGAGGACGACGGCACGCCCATCGAGTTGATCAACGTCAGGCTGCGGGCAGTGGGAGTGACGGAGAAACCGGTCATGGTGGAAGACACGTACGCCGGGGAAGACGCCTCCTCTGCGCTCAAGGGCGAGCGCGAGGTGTACCTGCCCGAGGGCGGAACGTTCGAAACCGTACCGGTGTACGACGGTCACCGTACGCGCTTCGGGAACCGCATCCGGGGACCGGCTATCATCGAGCAAGTCAACACGACCCTGTTCCTCAGCGAACAGTACGATTGCGCCTGTGATCCGTACGGTTCTTTCGCGGTGTACCGCAAGGGGAAGGAAAACCTGGTCATGGAATCTCTCTCGGGGGTGATGCATGAATAACATCGATCCCATCCTGCTGTCCGTTTTCGCCCGTGCGTTCAAATCCATCACGGACGAGATGAGCATTTCCGTTCAGCGAACCACCCGTTCGCCCATCCTGTGCGAAGCACGCGATTTCGTTACCGGTCTCTACGACGCGGCCGGGAACATGCTGGAGCAGACGGAGAACCTGCCGATCCTGTCCTTCTCGCTCGGTCCCGTATGCAAGTACATCATCGAGTACTTCGGTGACGAGATCTATCCCGGCGACGTGATCTTTCACAACGACGTGTTCAGCATGGGAAACCAGAACAACGACGTCGCCGTGTACAAGCCCATCTTTTTCGAGGACAAGCTGGTGGCCTGGTCGGCGGTAAAGGGACACCAGGCGGACATCGGGGGCGCGGTGCCGGGCGGCTACAATCCCAACGCCACCGAGGTCTGGCAGGAAGCTCTTCGCATCCCCCCCGTCAAGGTGTATGAGAAGGGAAAACTTCGCAGGGACGTGTGGGACCTCATATTCGCCAACATCCGCTTCGACATGGTGAAGGAAGACATGCGGGCGCAGACAGGCGCCTGCGTGGTGGGGGAGCGGCGGATGATCCAACTGTTGGAGAAATACGGCGTGGATTGCTTCGAGCGGCACAAGGAAGCCTTGTTCGACGCCACGCGCAGAATGATGGAGGGGGAGATTGCCGCTATCCCTGACGGCGTCTATCACGGGGAAGCCGTGATTTACTACGACGGCAGGAACGTGGGAAAGGAATACCGCATCCGTGTGGATATCACGGTGGAGAATCGCAGCATCCGGTTCGATTATTCGGGAACCGATCCCCAGTCCAATGCCTTTGTCAATGGTACCTATACGTCCAGCGCCTCGGCCACAATATTGACCTTCCTGCAGATGGTGAATCCCGATATTCCCCACAACCAGGGCATGGTTCACCCCATTGACATCATTATCCCGGAAGGAACCATCCTCAACGCGGCCTACCCCGCGGCCACGACGTACGGCAATCACCTCTGTCCTCCCAACGCCGACGCCATCGCGCGAGCCCTGGGGCGGGCCATTCCCGACCGCGTGACCGCGGGCTGGAATCACTTGCTGTGTTCCCTGACCACGGGCATCCATCCCCGCCGACAGGACAAGTACGTGGATATTTTCTTCATGGGCCTCAAAGGCGGTTCGGGTGCGATGAAAGGCGTGGACGGCTACGATCACATCGGGATGATCGACGCTTCGGGCGGAGTGCTGGACCAGGACTATGAGATGTTCGAGCAGACCACGCCCCACCTACTGCTGAAACACGAGTACCTGACCGATTCCGCCGGTGCGGGCCAGTGGCGAGGCGGCCTGGGGGTGGAGACCGTTTTTGAAATCGGCTCCGACGATACGCAGTTGGTGGTCTTCGGCGACGGCGACGTGGAGCCCGCCTTCGGACTCATGGGCGGCCGCGAAGGCACGCTGAATTCCATCACGCTCGAACTTCCGGACGGTTCGATCACGAAGCCCCGCAGCCT
>JAJRXL010000093.1 GCA_024276335.1 Bacteroidota bacterium | reverse complement strand
TCGGGAAAATACGCTTCATCTCAGGTTCGCCATCGCGCTAAGGATTTATTTCCAGGTAATTCGTACGAATGAATTACACAAGGGACTTCTACAAACTCAGTTTACGTATTGTCATTTCGATTCCGCCACAAGCGGATGAAGCAATATCGCCCGAATTCACAGATTGCTTTCCCGAAGGGACCATTTCGTGGCGGGCTTCGCCCTCGCAATGACTAGTTTTTCGAAGTTCCTACGAAGCTATCGTCCGGGACAGGAGGTACCCGGTCTCAGAATACGAAGAACGTGCGCGAGGCAAGCCCGTCGCGTGTCACGACCGAAATGATGTACGCTCCGGGCGGCAGCGTATGGACAGGTATGCGAATAGTGTTCTCTCCCGGGCGCAAATCAAGCGACTTGCGTACCGTGGTTGATCGCCCTGTCATGTCCGATATGTGCAGCCCGGCTTTCCTGGAAGCCAAGGTTTTCAAACGAAGGGAGGCTGAGAGGAAGCTGTTTGAACGATCGATCGGGTTTGGAAATACAGTGAGGTTCACCGGGGACGCCGGGGCTGTATGATCAACGCCTGTTGTTTTATTGAGGAAAAAATCCACGATGGTGTCCGTTATGTGAATAACATGCGCCCAGGAATGGCCCAGGCCCTTTACTTCGATGTAACGCGTCGGATGGCCCTCGGCGATGTACATGTCGCGCGCTTGCCGTCCCTGCTGCACGGGAACGATCCTGTCCGCGTCCCCGTGGATGATTAGCGCCGGGTATTTCCGCGCGGCGTTGATACCCAGCACGGCGAGAATTCCCAGCCCGCCGGAATGAGGGGCAATGGCCGCGATTTTCGGGAAAAGGGATTTTGCCAGCAGGTGGGTGAAGTATGCGCCCATCGAGAAACCGGTCGCGAACACCCTTGCCGGGTCGATATGGTAATTCGCCGATTCCACGTCGAGCATTTTCTGCACGAAGAGCACGTCCTTGTTCACCGCCGGATCGATGTTTTGAACGTCCCATGCCTTGGATATTCCGTCCGGCGTGATGACGAGGAACCCCGAGGCGTCGGCGTGGGAGTTGAAATCCGTCATGCGCGCCTGTTGCTCTTTCGTTCCTCCGAGGCCGTGGAAGCTGAAGATCACGGCGGGGCGGGAAGCGACGTTGTCCGGCACGTACAGCAAGTACGCGCGTTCGACGCCGTTGACAGTGACGGTTTTCCTGTATTCCGTGCCTGCTGGCGCCGGGCAGCTCATAACCGTAAGTGCAAAGAGGAGGAGGATGCCGCGGAGTATCCACGAAATCCTGGAGGGTAGGGGGAGAGGGAGAACTTGGTCGTTCATAACGATCATCCTTTCATCGACTGATCAACATCAAGGGCAATTATTGGCACAGCTCAGACTTTTCCCTGCGCGTGGGACTGACTTCATCGCAGGTAAATGAATTTACGCACAGCCATTCGGCCCCCGTGCACCAGGCGCACGAAGTAGATGCCTTCCGCCGCCGGCGCTGGAAGCGCCGCCGAGTATTTACCGGAAGGCATCCAGGCATCGAGAATATCTTTGACTTTTCTTCCAAGCATATCGAATAACCCGATTTCAACGCGCCCGTCCATTGGAATGGTGTATGTGAGAACCGCATTTGTCCGGGACGGGTTGGGAGCGACGTTGATCTCGGGAACGAACGCGGTTCTTCTCACCCCGTCCGGAAGGCGACACGAAGGATTGATGAATATGCAGCCCCCGGCGATTTCCGCGTCCGGTATGGACGAGCGGTTCGTGATCGACGGGTTCAGCAAGACATTGCTGAAATCCGGACAGGCGCGCCCCGTGTCCGTGCCAAGAATTTCAAATACAAGATCCGCTATCCGGCCAGTGTCCTGGAGAGGGTCCAAGCCGGAAACCAGTCTGAAGGAATAGCCCCCCGTTACCGGGCTGATGGCGGCGTTCCATCCCGTAATAGCAGGCTCGATGTTCACGAGCGAGACGAGCGACCGGTCATAGCGCATTTCCGCCGCAAGGCCCATGATCGAATCAGACGCCGCATTGTCCCGGACACGGAGCGCGACGCGGACGCGAGCTCCGGGTCTTCCCATGACAACGGGGTCGGTAAACAAATGCACGAGGTTTTTGAATCCTTCGCCCTCGAGTGGAAGGTCTTCAATCATCAGCAGCGGGCAGGAGACGTGGAACCGCAGAAACGCGGTGTGGTTGCCCTTGTGCGTCGGTGTGAAACGAATCACGATGGAAAGGCTGTCCCCGGAAGGAATAGTCGCCGGGCCGGTCGGTGTGACCACTGTAAACGCGCCGGCGTCCGGACCCACGATCACAAGGCTGTCGATGGTCAAATCGCTGTTGCCGGAATTGACATAGGTCGCCCTGGACAAGCTGTTGCGCGAAAGCAGTGTTCGGGGGAAGGCGGGAATGGCCGCGATGGAAATGACCGGTGAACGCGCCAGCAGTCGCAGGCGTACGTCGATGTAATCGCTGTCGCTCGTGGAAAGTCGCATGCGGGCTGCGGCCGGTCCCCCTGCACCCACGGCAAACGATAACGGTATGGCGATTGAATCGAGAGGAAGCAGCGTGAAGGGCAAAGGGGGGAAGTCCACCGAGAAAGCGGCAATCCCGTCGGAAACCGAATCCGAAACCGACGAGATGGACAACACGCGTCGGGTATTGTTCCGGATCACGAGGGTTGTGTCTATCCGGATACTGTCGCAGAGTTGCCGCTCTCCGAGGTTTACCGTTGTCCTGGAAGGAGCATAGATGCGCACGGCATCGACCCGGTGCGGGTTGTACGAGGCGCCGGTGGCGCTCGTGAAGCCGAAATACCCGCGTTCGCCGGCGTCGAAAGGTATGGTGTATTCGAAACGCTTTCGCCCGTCCAGGATCACCTCGAATGTTCCCCGCACGTTGGAGATCTCCACCTGGTGCCAGTTGTTGTCTTTCAACGCGTTTCGCGCCAGGACAACGCTGTGCAGGTGGTTGTCCGCCGCGTTCCTGATAAGGGCAATGTGTTCCTCGCCGGGGTCGTTCCTTTCCGGGTTGAAATACGTATCGAACTCGATGCCGAAACCGTCCACGTTCTGAAAGTTGAGGGAGCCTCCAGAAGTTGCGGGCCATACCGGTTGCCGTGTGATCGTGAAGACGATGCCGTCGGCGCCCCGATTAAGGCTTCGCCGTGAACCGACGTGGATGAAAAAATCGGCTTTGAAGAACGCGGTTTCACT
>JAJRXL010000002.1 GCA_024276335.1 Bacteroidota bacterium | reverse complement strand
CGATCAAGGCGTTACTGCGTATGATCGACATCGAGAAGCTGGCGGCGCGCTTGCGACACCAGATCAAGTACGAAACGTCCGAGCAGAAGAGGGCGGAAGCCATCAAGCGTCTCCGCGTCGTCAGTGCTTTTATGCCTCGTGAAGATCGGCCGCAGAACCAACCGGAATGGATGGTGCTCGACGTGATTCCGGTGATACCACCGGAACTTCGTCCACTCGTGCCGTTGGAAGGAGGGCGATTTGCCACAAGCGACTTGAACGATCTTTACCGGCGGGTCATCATTCGCAACAACCGTTTGAAGCGCCTGATTGATATCCAGGCCCCGGAGGTGATCCTTCGCAACGAAAAGAGAATGCTCCAGGAAGCCGTGGATTCGCTGTTCGACAATTCACGGCGCGTGAATGCAGTGCGCAGTGACAATAACCGCGCGTTGAAATCCCTTTCGGATATGTTGAAAGGCAAACAAGGGCGCTTCCGTCAAAACCTTCTCGGGAAGCGGGTGGATTACAGCGGGCGATCGGTGATCGTGGTAGGTCCCGAAATGAAACTCAACCAATGCGGCTTGCCGAAGGACATGGCCGCGGAACTCTTCAAACCTTTTATCATCCGCAAGCTCATCGAGCGGGGCATCGTCAAGACGGTGAAGAGCGCCAAGAAATTTGTCGATAAGAAAGGCCCTGACGTCTGGGATATCCTGGAGAAAATTATCGATGGGCACCCGGTCCTTCTCAACCGCGCCCCGACCCTCCATCGACTCGGTATCCAGGCTTTTCAGCCCGTCCTCGTGGAAGGGAAAGCGATTCGCCTCCATCCCCTCGTCTGTACTGCCTTCAACGCGGACTTCGACGGCGACCAGATGGCGGTTCACGTACCGCTCTCCTACGACGCCCAGATGGAAGCAAACATCCTCATGCTTTCCAGTCACAACATCCTTTCTCCCCAGAACGGGAGCCCTATTGCCATCCCCAACCAGGAGATCGTCCTTGGGTGTTACTACATGACCAAGGCCATGCCTGGCGACGTCGGCGAGGGAAAGCTCTTCTCCTCGATGAACGAGGCCATCATTTCGTACAACAACGGCAGGACCGGTCTCCACGCCCGGGTCAAGGTTCGAGTGGATGGAAAAATCGTGGACACGACAATGGGCCGCGTCCTGTTCAACCAGATTGTACCGCAGCAGATCGGGTACATCAACTAATTGCTGACCAAGCGGCGCCTTGTTCAGATTATCGCCATCATCTTTCAGAAGGTTGGCAACAAGCGGACGGCCGAGTTCCTCGACGATCTCAAGGACCTCGGTTTCGGTTATGCGACGACCGGCGGGCTTTCGATCAACATCGAGGACCTGGAGATCCCGGAGGAAAAGGCCCACCTCGTACAAAAGGCACAGAAAGAGGTGGACAAGGTGCGCTCCCAGTATCAGCAGGGCTTTATCACGAGCGGCGAGCGCTACAACAAGGTGATCGATATCTGGACGCGCACGACCAACCGTGTCGCTGATCGCCTTTTCGACACCTTGCAGAGAAGTCGTGGCGGCTTTAATTCGCTGTTCATGATGATGGACTCCGGCGCGCGTGGTTCCAAGGAACAGGTCCGCCAGCTCGCCGGGATGCGCGGATTGATGGCCAAGCCGCAGAAAACCATGACGGGGCAAACCGGCGAGATCATTGAAAGTCCGATCATCGCGAATTTCCGCGACGGTCTGTCCATCCTCGAGTACTTCATCTCCACGCACGGTGCGCGCAAAGGCCTTGCCGATACTGCCTTGAAGACGGCGGATGCCGGGTACCTGACGCGGCGGCTTGTTGACGTTGCCCAGGACGTGGTGATTACGGAACTTGACTGCGGTACCATTCGCGGTGTCGAGGTCTCGGCGCTCAAGGAAGGTGAGGATATCAAGGAGCCGCTTGCCGAGCGTATTTTGGGCAGGGTTTCGTTGTACGACGTGAAAGAGCCTCTTTCGGACGAGTTGTTGGTTTCCGCGGGCCAGGTGATCGACGAAGCCGTGGCATCGAAGATCGCGCGCTCCCCGATCGAGTCCGTGGTCATCCGTTCTGCCCTGACCTGCGAGGCAAAGCACGGCGTGTGTGCGCGCTGTTATGGCCGCAACCTGACCACTAGCCTGTTGGTCGATGTTGGAGAAGCCGTGGGGACCATTGCCGCCCAGTCCATTGGCGAGCCGGGCACGCAGTTAACGCTGCGAACGTTTCATATCGGTGGAACCGCGAGCCGGATCGCCGCTCAATCCCAAATCTCCGCCCGGTTCTCCGGACGAATCGAGTATGATTCGATTAACTATGTCACGACTGAAGACGAGCATGGGAAAATTCATATCGTGATCAATCGGAACGGGCTGCTCAAGATCGTGGACAATGATAACCGGGTCTTGGCGCGGTACGACGTGCCGTACGGCGCTCGTTTGCTCGTCAAGGATAAATCGAACGTCACGAGGGGCGAACTGCTGTACGAATGGGACCCGTACAACTCGACTATTATTTCGGCATACAACGGAACGGTAAAGTTTGTCGATCTCATCGAAGGGCAGACCTTCCGCGAGGAGCCGGACGAACAGACCGGTCATATCCAGAAGGTGGTTACCGAAACGCGGAATCGGAACCTCAGTCCCATGATCCACGTGGTGGACAAGAAAGGGAAGATCCTGGCCCAGTACCTCACGCCGATCGGCGGGCACTTGTCCGTTGATGACGGGGAAGAGGTATCCGCGGGTACCGTCCTGTTGAAAATCCCGCGGGAGATCGGTAAAACTCGTGATATCACCGGTGGCCTGCCCCGCGTCACCGAGCTCTTCGAAGCGCGCAGTCCTCAACAGCCGGCCGTTGTTTCGGAAATCGACGGGATGGTGAAATTCGGCGCCCAGAAGCGTGGTTCACGAGAAGTAATCGTCACCAGCCATGACGGTTCCGACACCCGCACCTACCTCGTCCCGATAGGAAAGCACTTCCTGGTTCAAGATGGCGATGTCATCAAGGCCGGCGAGCGCATTTCCGACGGGCCCGTGAACCCGCATGATATCCTTGCCATCAAGGGAAGTTCCATCGTCCAGGAATACCTCGTAAACGAGATCCAGGAAGTGTACCGGATGCAAGGTGTGAAAATCAACGACAAGCATATCGAGATCATCGTGCGCCAGATGATGCTCAAGGTCAAAATCGTTTCGCCTGGTGACACGGAGCTCCTGGAAGGCGACATCATCGAGCGCGTGAAAGTACAGGGAGTGAACGAAGAGATAGCAGGCAGCGTTATCATCACGGCCAGGGGCGACTCCAAGTTCAAGACCGGCCAGATCGTGCCCAAGCGAAAAGTGCGGGAAATCAATCTGGACCTGAAGAAAAAAGACAAAGCGCCGGCGGAATTCCGGAACGCGGAACCGGCCAGCTACCGACCGATTCTGCTCGGCATTACGCAGGCGGCCTTGACGACGGAAAGCTTCATCTCCGCCGCGTCGTTCCAGGAAACGACCAAGGTCCTGACGGAAGCTGCCATTGCTGCCAAGGTTGACACGCTCAAGGGATTGAAGGAAAACGTCATCATGGGGCATCTCATCCCTGCCGGGACCGGGTTGAAAAAGTTCAGAAACCTTACCGCCATTACGAGCCGGGCGATGGAAGAGCTCTCGGAAGAAGAAGCTGAAACCTACACGGAAACAAAGGTCCGTGAGGAGTGAATATCGCGGGGGATGATCGAATTTCCACCGGTGCTTTTACAGCCCCCGAAAAAAAATATGTTCGATGCGCTTTTCGCGTCCGGTGGCGGTCAGCGATGCTTGCTTTTCAAGGCAAAAAAGCGTAAGTTTAAAGGCTTTGACTATTATAGAAAAGCATCATGTTTCATAAACCATAAGGGTTTAAGTTTTTGCCGACTATAAATCAACTGGTCAGGAAAGGACGAAAGGAGATTATCTCCAAGAACAAGGCCCCAGCCTTGGATAGCTGTCCGCAGAAGCGCGGCGTATGCACACGTGTGTACACGACGACACCGAAGAAACCGAACTCGGCGCTACGTAAGGTTGCCCGTGTTCGTTTGTCCAACGGGATGGAAGTGACCGCGTACATTCCGGGTGAAGGTCACAACTTGCAGGAGCACTCGATCGTTCTCATTCGAGGCGGTCGTGTCAAAGATCTGCCGGGTGTGCGCTATCACGTGATCCGCGGGACGCTCGATACCCAGGGAGTTGAAACGCGTCGGCGGGGCCGCTCGAAGTACGGCGCCAAACGACCGAAATCTTGAAGCCTACGTATAAGAATCAAATGCGAACGAAGAAAAGATGAGAAGAAAACGCGCAGTCCGACGCCGAATAACACCGGATCCGAAATACAACGATATCCTGGTGGCACGTTTTATTAACAACCTGATGAAACAGGGAAAGAAAAGTTGTGCCCGCCAGATTCTCTACGAAGCCATCGATCTGGTGTCGGAGCGGACCAAGGAAGATGGGTACGAAATATTTAAAAAAGCGTTGTTCAACGCGCAGCCCCAGGTGGAAGTGCGTGGACGGCGTGTCGGAGGAGCGACGTACCAAGTTCCGATGGAGGTGCGCCCCGATCGGAGGACCGCCCTGGCCATTCGGTGGCTGATTGCATTTGCCCGGGCACGCAACGACAAGTCCATGGCGCGGAAATTGGCGGCCGAGTTTGTCGCCGCCGCAAATAACGAAGGGGGCGCAATCAAAAAGAAGGATGATACTCATCGCATGGCGGAGGCCAACAAAGCTTTCGCGCACTTCAGATGGTAATACGATAGAAACGATGCAAAAGAGAGAGATCAGTTTAGAGAAGACAAGGAACATCGGCATCATGGCGCACATTGATGCCGGGAAAACGACGACGACGGAACGGATCCTGTTCTACACGGGCGTATTGCACCGTATGGGAGAGGTTCACGACGGCGCCGCTACCATGGATTGGATGGAACAGGAAAAGGAAAGAGGAATAACCATCACGAGCGCTGCGACCACGTGCTTCTGGGCGGATCATCGGATTAACATTATCGATACACCGGGACACGTTGACTTTACCGTCGAGGTCGAGCGGTCGTTACGCGTTCTGGACGGCGCCATTGCCTTGTTCTGTGCGGTGGGCGGCGTCGAGCCCCAGTCGGAGACGGTTTGGCGGCAAGCCGACAAGTATAAAGTGCCCCGCATTGCGTTCGTGAACAAAATGGACCGGATGGGGGCCGATTTCTACGGTACGGTGCAAATGATCCACGATCGCCTGGGCGCCAATGCCATCCCTATTACGCTTCCTATCGGGCAGGGCGAGACCTTTACCGGAATCATCGACCTCTCTTCCATGAAGGCGCGGATTTATCACGAAGATACGCGGGGAACTTCCTGGGACGAGATCGACATCCCGGATGATCTCATGGAAAAAGCCCGCGAATATCGGACGAAGATGCTCGAAGGCGTTGCCGACGTCGACGATACCCTCCTGGAAAAATACCTGGAAGGGGAGGAGATCAGCGCGCAGGAAGTCGATGCCGTGTTGCGTCGTGCAACGATAGAGGGAAAGATCATCCCGGTGGTATGTGGATCGGCGTTCAAGAATAAGGGCATTCAGCGCCTGTTGGATGCCGTCATTTCGTACCTGCCGTCACCGCTCGACGTGGGGGCAACGGTCGGTCATCACGTGAACATGCGGGATCGCGTCGAACGCAAGCCGAGCGACGATGAAAAATTCAGTGCCCTGGCTTTCAAGATCGCCACCGACCCCTTCGTCGGAAAGCTCACGTTTTTCCGCGTGTATTCCGGAAAAGTGAACGCGGGATCCTACGTTTACAATTCGATAGCTGAAAAGAAAGAACGCCTGGGGCGCATCCTTCGCATGCACGCCAATCACCGGGAGGATGTGGAAACCGCATACACCGGTGATATTTGCGCGGCCATTGGATTGAAGTACACCAGGACGGGAGATACGTTGTGCGATCAGTCCGATCCTATTGTCCTGGAAAAGATGGAGTTCCCGGAGCCGGTCATCGGGATCGCGATCGAACCCAAGACAAAAGCGGATCAAGATAAATTGAACACCGCGTTGAGTAAGTTGGCTGATGAAGACCCGACATTTCGCATTTCGACGGATAAGGAGACGGGGCAGACGATTATCAGCGGAATGGGCGAGTTGCATCTCGAGATCATCATCGATCGAATGCGGCGCGAATTCAACGTGGAAGCGAACGTGGGACGCCCGCAGGTGGCCTATCGCGAATCCATCCGGAAAACGGTGCGGCAGGAATCCAAATTTGTCCGGCAGACGGGCGGTCATGGGCAATACGCGCATGTCGTGCTGGAGATCGGGCCGACGGAAAACAAGCAGGGCTTCGAGTTTGAAAATGCGATTGTCGGAGGTAAAATTCCGCGGGAATACATCCCAGCAGTATCGCAGGGCATTCAAGAGGCGCTCAACAACGGGGTCGTCGCGGGATATCCCATGGTGGGTATCAAGGCGCGGTTGTTCGATGGTTCCTTTCACGAAGTCGATTCCTCGGAATTGGCATTCAAGACCGTGGGATCGATTGCGTTCAGGGAAGCGGCGAAAAAGGCCGAGCCGTACTTGCTGGAACCGATCATGGAGCTTGAGGTCATCACCCCCGAGGAATACATGGGGAACATCATCGGTGATTTGAACTCGAGGCGCGGCAAGGTGTTGGAAATGGGGACGCGGAGCGATGCCCAAATGGTAAAAGTAGCCGTGCCGCTGGCCGAAATGTTCGGCTACGCGACAACCATGCGGTCGCTGTCCCAGGGCAGGGCCTTGTTTACGATGCAGTTCTCGCACTACGAGGAAGTGCCCCGGAGCGTAGCGGATACGATTATTGAAAAAGTTCGCGGCAAGGCTGCGTAGGGAATTACTATATTTTGGACATAATTCATCACAACGCACAGGAGTTACAGGCAAATGGCGAAAGAAAAATTTGAACGCACCAAACCCCATGTCAACGTGGGAACGATCGGACACGTTGATCACGGGAAGACGACCCTGACTGCGGCCATGACTATGGCACTGTCGAGGAAGGGCCTTTCCGAGGTACGCACGTTCGATAGTATCGACAATGCTCCGGAAGAGCGCGAACGTGGTATCACGATCGCTACCGCGCATGTCGAATACGAAACAGCGAATCGCCACTACGCGCACGTGGACTGTCCTGGTCACGCGGATTACGTCAAGAACATGATTACCGGTGCCGCTCAAATGGATGGAGCTATTCTGGTTGTCGCCGCCTCCGATGGTCCGATGCCGCAAACCCGGGAGCACATCCTGCTCGCTCGCCAGGTCGGCGTGCCGCGGATTGTGGTGTTCATGAATAAAGTTGACATGGTTGATGATGAAGAGCTCCTTGAGCTCGTCGAGATGGAGATCCGCGAACTGCTGAGTTCCTACGAGTTCCCGGGAGACGAGATTCCGATTATCCGCGGCAGCGCGTTGCATGCCCTGGAAGCGGGCACCGATCCCAATGCTTCGCCGGATGATCCGCGGTTGAAATGCATCTGGGAGTTGCTCGATGCCATAGACACATACATTCCGATTCCCAAGCGTGACGTGGATAAGCCTTTCCTGATGCCGGTGGAAGACGTCTTTTCCATCACGGGCCGTGGCACGGTCGGCACGGGCCGTATTGAGCGGGGGCGCATCAATGTCGGCGACGACGTTGAGATCATCGGTTTGGGCGCGCATATGAAGAGCGTGGTAACGGGCGTGGAAATGTTCCGGAAAATCCTTGATTATGGCGAGGCCGGAGACAACGTCGGTTTGCTGTTGCGCGGCGTGGAAAAGGACGAGTTGGAGCGTGGCATGGTTGTCGCCAAGCCGGGTTCGATTACTCCGCACAAAGTGTTTGAATGCCAGGTTTACGTTTTGAAGAAAGACGAAGGTGGACGACATACCCCGTTCTTTAACAACTACCGTCCGCAGTTCTATTTTCGGACGACGGATGTGACCGGGGTCATCACGTTGCCCGAAGGTGTCGAGATGATCATGCCGGGCGACAACGTTGATGGTATGAAGGTCGAGCTCATTTCCGAGATCGCGATGGAAGAAGGGTTGCGTTTTGCTATCCGCGAAGGGGGCAGGACGATCGGCGCCGGTGTTGTGACAAAGATTATCGAGTGAATGTTTACTTACATCCGGGTGGATTAAGTACGATCCACCCGGTTTTTTCTCTTAGATAGAAAAGCTATGGCTGTTACGAGACAAAAAATACGCATCAAACTGAAATCCTACGATCACTTGTTGATCGACAGGTCGGCGGAGAAAATCATCAAAACCGTGAAATCCACGGGAGCTGTTGTTTCGGGTCCCATTCCTTTGCCGACGAAAAAATCAATTTATACCGTGCTTCGATCTCCTCACGTGGACAAGAAGTCGCGTGAACAATTCGAAACGAGATCGCACAAGCGGTTGATCGACATATTCAACTCATCCCAACGGACGGTGGATTCCCTGATGAAACTGGAGCTCCCCGCCGGTGTTGATGTTGAAATTAAAGTGTAACACAGAGCGAGCGACGATAGATATGCCTGGGCTATTGGGAAAAAAAATAGGTATGACCAGTCTTTTTGACGACGAGGGACATTCCGTTCCTTGCACGGTGCTGGAAGTTGGTCCCTGTCTGGTCATCGATGTACGGACCAAAGAAAAAGATCATTACGAAGCCTTGCAGCTTGGGTTCGGTGATATCCCGGAGCGCAAACTGAAAAAGCCGGTGCTTGGCCAGTTTGTGAAGCGGGAGGTTGCGCCCAAGAGGATCGTGCGGGAATTCAAGCGCTTTCCGGTCGGCGAGTACAAAACGGGCGATACGTTGACCGTGTCGATGTTCAAGGAAGGAGATACGGTCATGGTGAGCGGCGCGTCCAAGGGCAAGGGGTTTCAAGGCGTCATGAAGCGGCATGGATTCGGCGGTGTAGGGATGTCCTCGCACGGCCAGTCGGACCGGCAACGCCACCCCGGCTCGATCGGGCAAAGCTCTTACCCCTCCCGTGTCTTTCCCGGCACCCGGATGGCGGGACGGATGGGGAACACGCGGCACACGGTGCGCGGGTTGAAGGTGTTAAAAGTGATCGAAGAGTCGAATATCTTGATCGTCAAGGGAGCGGTGCCCGGCGCGAATCAGGGAATTATCGAAGTGCACAAGCAGTTTTAACGGTGGGAAACGAAGAGGCCATGAACGTACCGGTATATAAAATTGACGGATCGACCGGCAGGAAGACGAAGCTGGAACCCGAGGTGTTTGAAATCACGCCAAATACACATCTCGTGTATCAGGCCGTGCGAATCCCCCTCCTGAACCGTCGGCAGGGAACGCATAAGACGAAGGCGCGTTCCGAGGTTCGCGGTGGTGGAAAGAAGCCTTGGCGCCAGAAGGGACGCGGTACCGCGAGAGCGGGTACGATTCGCTCCCCTTTGTGGATCGGCGGAGGAACGATCTTTGGACCCCGCCCACGCAGTTATCGGAAATCGTTCCCGGTAAGGATGCGCCAGCTTGCGCGAAAATCCGCCTTTGCAATGAAAGCGCAGGATGAGCAGTTGCGAGTGGTGGAGGACTTCACGGTTGAATCCGCGAAAACACGGGATATGTATGCCATCCTTAAAAACCTCGACGTTGTGGGCAAAAAGACATTGCTCCTGGTCCCGAAACATGACCGCAATCTGTGGCTCGCCGCGCGCAACATCGAGAAATTTGAAGTCAAGGAAGCGGGCAGTGTGTCCACATACGATGTATTGAATAACCAGGTACTGCTTATTCAGAAAAGCGCTTTGCCGGTTATCAAGGAATCTTTTACCAAGGTGTAATTGCAGAGAACCGATATTATGGAACTGGAAAACATTATAAAGCGACCGTTGTTGACGGAGAAAATGACCGCGCTGGGAGAACTACGGCAGTATGCATTTGCCGTCGACATCCGTGCCAACAAGATCCAGATACGTCAGGCCGTGGAAAAACACTTCAACGTGAAAGTATTGAGCGTACGAACAATGCGTTACAAGGGGAAGCGAAAATCGCAGTTCACTAAACGGGGGAAGGTCGAGGGGCGACGCCCTCATTGGAAAAAAGCGGTGATTACCCTGAAGGAAGGGGAAGAACTAGATCTCCTGGAAGCAAGCTAATTCGATTTTGACCAAGTACGGAAACAACAGGACGGATAAACGTGGCTATTAGAAAATTACGACCAATGACCCCGGCGACGCGGTTCTACTCCATCGACACGTTCGAGGAGATTACGCGCGTAAAACCGGAAAAATCGTTGTTGGCCAAGCTGACGAAGAGCGGTGGACGGAACAACCACGGCCGTATTACATCGCGGCATCGGGGGGGCGGACACAAGCGCCGTTACCGGATCATCGATTTCAAACGAGATAAACGCGGCGTGCCGGGCAGAGTGGCGACCATCGAGTACGATCCCAACCGGTCGGCCTACATCGCGCTCATCGTCTATGCCGATGGTGCTAAGAGGTATATCATTGCGCCCAACGGGTTAAAGGTCGATGACCAGGTAATGGCTGGTCCCGGCGCGGACATAAAGCCGGGCAACGCTCTTACGTTGCAGGATATCCCGGTGGGCACGATCGTCCACAACATCGAGATGAAGCCGGGAAAAGGTGCACAGCTTGCACGGAGCGCCGGTGTCTCGGCCCAGTTAGTCGCCCGCGAGGGCCGGTACGCACAGATCAAGCTCCCGT
>JAJRXL010000092.1 GCA_024276335.1 Bacteroidota bacterium | reverse complement strand
GGAGGCGCAAACCAGTTCACACTGGTTCAATCGCCCAATGTGTTATTAACATGGAAGGAAATACTTGACCAGTACAAGGACATCATGACGGACAGCCAGAGTCATGTTTTTACACAATCCACCTTCGTGTATGCGCCGTGGATTACAGCCGAATATATTATCAATCCCTTTATTACCTTCCGCGTGGCAGGAGGATACCTGGGCATGGTTGGTGGAACCTGGACGACGGACAACCGCTTCGAAGTCCTCGATATGCCCGAATTGAAACTGGGAAACACGTTTATTCAGCTTGGCGTGTTCGTTGGCGCATTCCTGTCACGTTGATTGATGCTCCTTGATCCATTGGTATGCCTCGTTGATTTCCCGGGACTTCTGCGCGGCAAGTTCCTGGAGTTCCGGCCCCAGGTTCGTGGTTTTGTCAGGATGATACTTCGAAATGACGTCACGATAGGCTTTCGATACCTCCGCCATCGTCGCACCGGGAGTCAAGCCCAGGACCGCGTAATAGTCGCGCGCCGTTTTCTTCCCCCCGTCTCCCGCCGTCTCCCGCCGCTCCTTGCGCGACTGGTCTGACCGCCTTCGTTCCCGCTCGTACTCGCGCTTCAGTTCCTCTTCAAAATCCCGCAACTCCTGCTGTTCTTCCGGCGGGGTGGTTTCGAATGCAGAGCGCACGTTGGATTTCAGTATGCGAAAGGCCCGTTCAATAATTCTCAGGTACGACATTTTTCTCCTCTTGTAAAATATGACGCCATGGACATCGCGTGAAGCGCCGCCGTCTCGCTTCGTAGTCTTCTCGGCCCCAGCCATACAATCGTGCAACCGGCATTTACCGCTTCCGCAATCTCTCGTTCCGTGAAACTGCCTTCGGGTCCAACAAGAAAGAGCACGGAATTTCCCGGCGCAAACGCATGTGCAATCGGGTCGGGCACCGGCGGCGCCGTTTCTTGCCGTTCATACAAAACAAGGCGATGCGAGTAGTTCGAGAACCGGCCCACCACTTCCCGCCAACGCAGAACCGGCGTAATCACCGGGCAGTATGCTCGTCGGCATTGCTTGGTAGCAGAAAGGGCAATCTGTCTCCAGCGGTCGAGTTTTCCACTGCGTGGAATCGTCCTTTCCGTGATGAGGGGGATGATCTCCCGAACACCGAGTTCGGTCGCCTTTTCCACCACCAGATCAAATTTCGAGGATTGCTTCATCAAGGGAAAGGCGAGCGCCGTGTGCACAGCCGGCTCGTGAAAACCGGGCATCGACTTCCGGATGCGACAATGCGCTCGTTCACCCTCGATCGATTCAACGGTTGCCAGGTAATACCCTCCCACTCCATCCGTTACCTCGATATCCCCGCCCGGTCCGATCCGCAGAACATGGGCAAGGTGATGGAACTCCGGTTGCTCAATAACGAGTGCCTCTATGGAAACCAAGTCGGGATGCGTATAGAAGACGTTCATTAAAAAGATGCTCCGATGACAAGATACAATTCCCCGGCACCGTTTTCATCCATGGCTCCCTCGGCGCGAAGCACATAACCGTATGGTAGCAGGAAATGAAGTCCGGCTCCGTAGCCGGCGGGAAGATGCCGCAGATCGATCTTTTCACGCCGGTTCCAGGTTGTTCCGGCGTTCGCAAAAACAGCGGCATACAACCCCAGGCGAAGGGTTGAAAACTGCGGCGGAAGAAAGGGAACGTCCAAGACAACATACTCTTCCCGTACAATGGGAATTCGCGTCTCGACCGCCACACCGAATATGTTTTCCCCCTCCTGTATCTTGTAGAAGTGTCCACGAAGGCGATTGCTATAACCATAGTACATGTGAAGGTAATTGGGCACACGCGGCCCGATGGACATGGAAGTGAATCCCCGGACGGCGAGAGTAAAGGAGTTCGAGAGTTTTATGTATTTCCTGGCATCAATCGTCGTGATCACGTGATCGAGCGGGCCAAACAACAGGCCATATTTCCGGAGTCGAATCAAGCCATACGCGCCATAGGTTGGATACTCTTTCAAATTCCGCGTGTCGAACACCGCCCCCACGCCCAGCGACAGGTAGCGGTCGATGCCGCTGCTCGAGAGCGTACGGCCGGCGCGACGTGAGGTCACCTCTACATAGTCGTAGCCGATATCAATCCACGCGCTGAAAAACGGCGTGAAGCGCTTACCCAGTACCTGGCTGAACCCGTAATGGATCTCATCGAAATTTTCTTCGTCGCCCCGGGAAAGCAGACTTTTGTTCCGCACTTTCGAATAACGCAACTCGCTTTCCGAGAACATCTCCAGTTTTCCCATGATCCAGGGGTCACGGTAACTGGCCGCAACCCAGGGATCGTAGCCGAGCGCAAAACCGGCAAAGAGTTTCTGTCCGCGCCCACCCAGGTTGAAATGAACAAGTCCCAGGCCATAGTACACCTTCCGCCAATCCTTGTCCACGAGGCCAAGGATGGGCACCGGAAACAGGTACCAGCGTTCCTCGACCGAAATAATCAAGACGGTCGTGTCCAGGGGAGGATAGGTCATATCAACGCGGTTGAACAGCCCCAGGCTGTAAATCCGCGTGCGCGAATACTCGAGTTTCTGCTCGGTCAGCGTGTCGCCAACGTGGACGGTCAGCTCGCGAAGAATCACCTCGGCGTCGGTGGTCCTGTTGCCGAGCACAACAATACTTCCCACCACTGGGTGCGAAAGGTGCTTCGGTTGGGCGCAGGCGTGAAAGGGCAATAAGACAATGGTGAGAACGGCCAGGAAGCCGGCGAGTATTACCTGGCCAGGTAAAAATGTAGCTTGCTTGAAGTCCTGGTAAATTCCTTTATGCACAAATCATCCCTGTGATCGGCGTCGGCGTCAAATACCCTGAGCTGGGCATCTTCGGAAATGGTCTTTCTGATTCCATCGTAGGCGCCAAATTGAAATTTTCCTTCCTTGTCACCCCGGAAGCAAAATATCGTATTTTCCATTCCGAGAATAAAATCCCCCACTCCATCCCCTGTTACGTCACCGAATCCAATGAGCGGCTTGCGTTCAAGATCGCCATAAATCTTGCCGTCAAGAATGGATTCCCGCACCATTGCAGGCCGTCGCGGAATGCTTCTCATCCGCGCGGGATAAAAACGAATTTGGTATTTTATGCTCGAACGGAGCAGCGAGGAGATAACATTGCCCATTGTAAACGCCACCACGCTCACCACGAGATCACTTTTACCGTCCGCGTTATAGTCCACAATCCTGGGAACGACCTGGACACCGTTGAATTCCCACTCTCGGTCCGCTCTCTCCGCAAAGGAGATTCGCATCCCATCCCGTCGCCCCGACAGCAGGAGAACGTCCAGTTCCTGTGTCTTGAAAAAACCGGGCTCCGACCGCCGTACCAGGAACACGTCGGGAATGCCATCGCCCGTGGATTCGGCAATTCCAAGCACGCCGGATGCCCGGGGAAGATCGAGGCCACCCTTTATTCCGCCTGAAAACCGTTTTTCGATCCCAGCACGAAACGGCATTGTCGCTCATCGACCCAAACAAGATCAAGGATGCCATCGCGATTGATGTCTTTCCACATCAGGCCGAACCACGGTTTCCCGTCGGTGCGCTTTCCGGCTGCCACGGAGACCGCCCGGAAATTCACCGGTTGAAGAAGGGAAGCAGCGAGGCTTTTGTGAGACTTGACGACGGCCTTGAAGCCCTCCTGTTCCGGAACGACCATCTCTATTGCACCGCCGGATAATGACCGAATAAACGGCATCCAAACCGGTTCCTGGATGTTTCGCAGGTCCCAGCATCGCACACCGTACAGGGTCTTCCATTGAACGTTCGGGAAATAGTTCTTGCGCCCGGGCAGGTAGAAGACACCATCCACCGTGAGAACAACGATCGCCTTCCCGACCGGCGCCGGATACACCCCTGCCCAGACGGCCATCGTCTCTTTTGGCAGTTGTACAACCTGATTGGGATCGCCGGAAAACCCGATACCGCGCCGGGTATGGTGGATTTGCACAGCGAGCCCCTTGGCGTTGCGTGAAAGCACCAGGAGATCGGCGACGTCATCACCGGTCACATCCAGGAAAATGTAATCAAGGAGTTGTCCCCTAACGTTCACGGGCAGGTGTGTGAACCGCGTGTCCGCCGAGGCTCCAATTTCAAGCAGGAGGATGAGAACCAGTATCCGAAAGACAATACGCAACATAGGCGAATAGAACGTCCCGCGATACACCTAGAAAAATATCCTTCCGGTTTACGGGAGATAACCGTGAAAGTTGTGTCTTAGAAGCGGACGCGGATAGATGCCGTGGGATGTGCCACCAGATGGCCATCCACATCGCGCCGGATATCCACTCTGGAAAAGAACTTCACTCGCTTGTTGTACCGCGAAACCGACCAGGCGGCGTTGGCGGCGGCCAGGATGTGATTCAATACAACGATCTTTACAGCCGCTTCACCCACCGCGTAGAAATCATTGGCGTCTCCGCGCATAGCTGCGTACTCCAGGAAACGGGGGGAGAGGTTCGAGAAATATTCTTTCGTATCGGACAACTGGTCATCCCAGCCGTGATTATACTGCGGGTATTTTCCAATCTGTTCATAGTACTGTCCGTCCGGACGGCGGGGGAGCTTATGCGAGAACTCGATGATGGCATCTTCTACGCGGTTCATGGCGTCCCAGTCCACCCGCTCCCACGGCGGCAGACTTTCATCCGGATTGACATAAATGATCTCGGTGTCTTCACCACCAGGGAATTCCCGGCCCCACTTGTTCAGCCAGTCGGTGTACTTGACCACGTTCCAGTGTTGATCGGCGAAGGATTCATAGAGGGCGGTTTGATCGTCCCCTTTCGCCATGTAGTTAAAATGAACAACCCACAGGGCCGCCTCGGCGGTCGCAAAAACAGCCGCCATGATGTAGTTCCCCGCGTAAATATCTCCCGCCCCCGGTACGACGAGAGACAGGATGCCGGCCAGGAACGGCGATTTTTTCAAATCATCGTTTCTGCCGGGCAAAAGCAAAGCAGGATGATCAACATCTGTCGAGGATTCAACCTCCATCGGCCCGTATTTCCATTGAACAGTGAACGACAAAGGATCGTCGCCCGGACCACCGGCGGCGGAGCAAATACCCGGCGCCGATAACGTCAAGACACAAAGAAGATAGATGGGTTTCATGGTATTCAGATCAGTGATGAATATTCATAACAAAGTAACTGTGTTTTTCACGGGGATGCAATCCCGATTTTCTTCCCCATACGCCCGCGGCCCATCAATGGCTCGCTCGAAAGGATGCTTTTCCCCCATGCCTATAAGTTCGGAATAACGATGTCCAAGGAATTTCAATCCGGCATGGAACAGACTGTTCGATTAGAAGGCGGGAGTTTCCGCATCGGAAGGAGGCGCGGCCTCTTCCAGGAACCGCATTTCCAAGTTCTCGAACCTGGCATATTCCTTGACAAAGGCAAGTTCTAACTGGCCCGTCGGTCCATTCCGCTGCTTACCGATAATGATCTTTGCTTTCCCTTCGTCGTCCCCCCCTCCATCTTCGCGTTTGTGAAGATTGCGATGCACGAAGATGACGACGTCGGCGTCCTGCTCGATCGATCCGCTTTCACGGAGATCGGAGAGCATGGGAATGGGATCGCTGCGGTGCTCGATACTGCGATTCAACTGGGACAGCGCCACCACGGGCACATTCAGGTCCTTTGCCAACTCCTTGAGTGAACTGCTGATCATGGAAATTTCCCGCTCGCGACTCTCCGCCTTGGGAGCGTGCATAAGCTGGAGATAATCCACGATGACCAGGCTGATATCGTGCTCCTCTTTCAGGCGACGGGCCTTGGCGCGCAATTCAAGAATGTTGAGCGCAGGGGTGTCGTCGATGAAAATTTTCGCACCCGCCAGGCGCCCGAAATGCTGGCTGAGACGCGGCCAGTCATCCTCGCGCAAACGCCCGGTGCGCACGTGATGCATGTTCACCCGTGCCTCGGCGCATAGAAGGCGCATGGTAAGCTGGGGAGCAGCCATTTCCAGGGAAAAGAATGCCACCGCACGGTTATGATCGATCGCGGCATTTCGAGCGATGGATAGGGACAGGGCGGTTTTTCCCATCGAGGGTCTGGCGGCAATGATGATTAAATCGGACGGTTGGAATCCCCCGGTTAAATTGTCCAATTCCGAGAAACCGGTCGGTACACCGGTGATGCCATGATGCTGATCCTGGATGGAGTCGATCAGCTCCATCACGTCCTTCACTGCTCTCTCCATGGGAATGTAGGAGCGCTTCATGTGTAGTTGGGACAGCTTGAACAAGCTCGCGCTGGCCTCATCCAACAAGCTGAATGCATCGGCAGATTGATCGTAACAGTGGCTCAACGTGGTGATCGTACGTTCGATGATCGCACGCGCCAGGGCCTTCTCGCTCAATATCCGGCAGTGACTTTCGATATGGGCCGCAGTGGAGACCGAGGTGAGAAGCTCGGTGATGTACATGACCGAGCCAATGTTGTCCAGTTCGCCCCGCCGACGCAATTCCTCGATGACGGAAATCTGGTCGATAGGTTCATTGCGTTTGTACAGGTCGCGCATCACGCGGAAGATTACCTGGTGGGCCTGCTTGTAAAATGAATCCGGCTCCAGCATCTCGATGGCGGTGGTTGCGGCGGATTGTTCCAACAACATAGCACCCAGCACCGCTTGTTCGACTTCGAGAGCCTGAGGCGGCACGCGGCCTTCAGCGGAACCGTTACCCGCGGTTCGCGGCGTATTTGCTCTCCCTTCTGCCATCAGCCCGTCGTCATCAGGTTGTCGTGCATCTCGCGAAGCTTCTTAAAATCTTCCCACGTGGGACGTTTCCAATTGGGGTTGCGCAGCAACGCCGCCGGATGATATGTTACCACCATCGGTATGTTATGATAGGAATGAACCCTCGTCCGCAACCGCGTCAAGCTTTCCTTGGTTCGTAACAATGTTTGCGCTGCTACGCGACCTAATGCTACAATTATTTTCGGATTTATCAAATCCAACTGGTGATGAAGATACGGCTCGCACTCGCTTACTTCGGCGGGTAATGGGTCGCGGTTGTTCGGCGGTCGGCACTTCAAAATATTACAGATATACACTTCTTCCCGTTTAAAATCCACCGATTCCAGTATCTGGTTCAGGAGCTTACCCGCCCGACCGACAAAGGGTTCACCCTTCCGATCCTCTTCCGCGCCCGGTGCTTCTCCCACGAGGACAATATCAGCATTGGGGTTGCCAACTCCGAACACAAAATTCGTTCGTGACTCTCCCAGCGGACAATTCTTGCACGCATTAATGCTGTCGTAGAGCTGTCGGAGCGACGTGGTCGATTGGAATTGTCCGGGGGTTATGCGAGAAGTATCGATGGATGTTCTCCGTTTGTCATGAACGTATTGTACCAGTCGCTCATACTGGGTTCGGTTGTACACTTCCTCCCCGAAGAGCTCCGCGTCGTGCTCGAGGAATCGCCGTATCGTGTTCTGTATATCATCCATGGCAACTTCGGTTTACACCCACGTCCCGGAGCTCTCAATTTCCGCCAGCTTGTTAACGACAAAATCCAGGATGTGATCGGCCACGCGGGCTTTCGATTGCCGCTCAAAGTCTTTCACTGCACTTTCCGTCACGAATGTCACTTTGTTCGTATCCGCGGCAAAAGCCGAGCCTTCTTCCAACGGATTATTAACTACGATAAGGTCAGCGTTTTTCTCTCGCAACTTGCGACGGGCTTCATCGACCATATCTTTTGTCTCAACGGCAAACCCGATCAGGACCCGAGGCCGATTCTGCTTGCCCAACCAGGAAAGGATATCGGGAGTACGCTGCAAATGCAGCGTCAGGGTTTCCGTTGTATCAGGTGTTTTTTTCAACTTGTGCGACGCTACTTCGACGGGGGTGAAGTCGGCAACGGCAGCCGCCATTATCGCGACGTCGAGCCCACTTGATGCTGCCTTTACTGCTGCGAACATCTCTTCCGCCGACCGCACGTCGATGCGCTCGACTCCGGCTGGCGTAGGTATCGTACTAGGCCCTGCAACGAGCGTGACCCGCGCACCTCGCCTGGCGGCCGCGGCGGCGAGGGCAAAACCCATCTTGCCCGTGGAGCGGTTCCCGAGAAATCGCACCGGGTCGATATCCTCGAAGGTCGGACCCGCTGTCACCAACACACTTTTTCCTGCCAGGTCTCCATCCACACCCACCGCGCGCCCTATCTCGTCAATCAGGGCAGGCAAGTCCGCAAGCCGCCCCTCACCCTGCAAGCCGCTGGCCAGCTCGCCCGATTCCGGCGGGATGATGCGCACGTCCCGCTTTTCGAGAAGTTCAAGATTGCTTTGAGTTGCCGGGTGGCCATACATGTCGACGTCCATGGCAGGCGCAACAAGGAGAGGACACTTCAAGGCCAGCGCCAGCGCGGTCAACGCATTGTCGGCAATACCGCAGGCGATCTTGGCAATGGTGTTCGCCGAGGCAGGGGCAATAATCATGACATCCCCCCACCCGGCAAGGTCTATATGCCAGGTGCCGTGGGAGGGTGCATCCGGAAACATCTCCCGCACTACGGGGGCGCGGGAGAGTGTCGCCAGCGTCAGTTCCGATATAAAATTACTCGCTGCCTCGGTCATGACGACGCGAACTTCCGCGCCGTGCTTGATCAACTCACGAACCAAGTACGCGGACTTGTACGCGGCGATACTGCCGGTCACCCCAACGATAATATGTTTCCCGGCAAGATCCAGATTATTCCTCTTCTTCTTTGTACCGATAGCGGAGTTTACCCGCCAGCATTTCCTCGATCGCTTGCTGGGTCGGTTTGGGCATCATTTCATACTCGATGCTGATCTTCATCTGTTCCGGATTGACTTCGTCTTCCTCGCCTTCGACGTGCTGCGTGAACATCTCGAGTTCCTGGTTTAACCGTATTTTCAATTCCTCGTTGATCTGGCGCGCGCGCTTGGACATGATGACCACAGCTTCGTAGATATTCTCCGCCTTATCAGTCAATTCCTTCAGTTCAACAGATGCAAGTGGCATACATCCTCCATTCATTAAGATTGTGATTGCGTTTTTATGTTTGTTATTCCTGCTTTTGTCAACCTACTCTCGATAATATGATAGACCTTCTTCAGGGTCTTTTCAAGGTCATCGTTTGTTACCACGTAATCGAATGATTCCGCTAATTCCATTTCCATCCGGGCTCGCTCGAGCCTCGTCGCAATGACTTCCTCACTGTCGGTCCCGCGCTTTTCCAAGCGTTTCCTCAGCTCTTCCAGGCTGGGCGGCTGCAGGAAAATAAGCACGGAGTCGTCAGGAAACAGCTTGCGAATCGACAGCGCGCCTTTCACATCGATATCGAAAAGCATGTGTTTCCCCCGTGCCAGGGTTTCGTCAATATGCTTCCTCAAGGTCCCGTAATAATTTCCGTAAATCTGCTCCCATTCCACCAGTTCGTTGTTCCTGATGGCCTCTTCGAAACGCTGCGGGGAAAGAAAATAATAATCCACGCCGTCCGTTTCGCCCGGCCTCTTAGGTCGCGAGGTGGCAGATACCGAAAACACTAGATCCGGAAAGCGTTTCAACACGTTCCGTATCACCGTTGTTTTACCGGTACCACTTGGGGCTGAAATGACGAAGAGCATTTGACGGTTTTGTTTCCTAATTCAATGAATTGCGGATCACTCGATATTCTGGACTTGTTCCCGTACCTTCTCGATCTCCTCTTTGACCATGACAATCTGGTGCGCGATTTCCGCGTCAGAACATTTTGAACCGATCGTATTGGCTTCCCGGTTCATCTCCTGCAAAAGGAAATTTAGTTTCCTGCCTTCCGAGCGCTCGGAATCACAGACCTTGAGGAAAAAATCCAGGTGGCTTCGGAAACGCACGCATTCCTCCGTGACATCGAGACGGTCGGCAAGGATGGCAATTTCCATCTCGATCCTTTCCGCATTGACGTTCTCCGCATCAATCAGGAGTGCAATGCGTTCTTTGAGGCGATTACGCTGTTGCGGGATACCCTGTTTCGACAGCTTTTCAATCTCCGATATCTTGTCGCGCAACCCGAGAATCCTGCCACGGATATCTTGCTCGAGCGTCTTTCCTTCATTTTTCCTCATGACGATGAGGTCATCCAGAGCCTCTCGCACGGCCTCCATCACCGCTTCCCAACTGTCAGGCTCGTCTTCTTCATCGCCAACCGTGATCAATCCAGGCAACGAAAGAACATCCGAGATACCGACATCATTTTGCAATCCGGAACTTCTTTTTATGTCATCGATAATATCCAGGTAGGACTTAAGAAGGCGATCATCCAACTGTAGGGGAGGTTTTTCCTGCTCATTCTTTTCCAATGTCACGAAAACGTTGATCTTTCCCCGGGAGACACGGGAACGCACCAATTCCTTGATGGCATTCTCTTTCTCGAGAGAAGATTGTGGCAGCCGCGTTGATATTTCACAAAAGCGATTGTTGAGGCTGCGTATTTCGACCGTCGCCGTAACGTGTCCCCTGGTTACGATTGCCCGGCCGAAGCCGGTCATACTTATAAGCATATAGTTCCCGAAGTTTCTAGAGCTTCACATAGCAAATATTTAAGTTATCAAATCCTTTCATGGTAAGCAATGCAATCCTTTTTCTTTCATGCACCCGTTGCACGGAAATAGACTTCCCGAAATTCGTTAACTTTCACACAACCGGTCCCCGTGAACATGGGTTAATATCGTGAAGCCACAAGTCTCCGTCATCCTTCCCACTTATAATCGTTGTCGACTTTTGCCGCGCGCGGTCGATTCCGTCTTACAGCAGATGGACATTCTCTGGCAGCTTGTCATCATCGATGACGGCAGCACAGACGAAACTCCGGCGTATCTTCACGCCCTGTCACAAGAATATCCAAACATCCTCGCGATTTCAGTCGACCATCGCGGCCAAAGCCCGTGCCGGAATCTCGGCCTCCATCATGCCAAAGCCGACACCGTCAGCTATCTCGATTCCGACGATGAATACAAGCCCGATCACCTGGCACAACGCTGGCAGTACCTTCAGTCCCATCCCGAAGTCGATGTGCTCCACGGCGGCATCCAGCTTGTCGGTCCCCCGCACAGCCGCTTCGTCGCCGATGTCGAAAACCCGGACAACGTTATCTCGGTGGAGGAATGCATCATCGGCGGTACGTTTTTTGGAAAAAGAAACGCGTTTCTTTCCGTTGGAGGATGGGTAGGACAATATGGAGAGGATATCCGGCTCTACGAGCGCCTTTCTCCTCGATTCACAGTGCATAAGGTCGATTTCCCGACCTATATCTATCACCGTGATACTAAAGACAGCGTCTGCTCAGAACAGCTCAAGCGTTTCCACCGTTGAGGGGTGTTACTTCTTTGATTTCTCCTCCCGCTCCTTGATTTTTCGAATTGCGCGCTCGACCGTTCTCTCCAGAAACCGTCCGTGACTGCCGGTAACCACTGCTTCCAAGGCCGGAATAAGATCAGGCGTCCCTGTCTGCCCGATCATGCGCGCCGCCGATATCGCCAAGAAACCGCTCCCTGCCCGGATTTTCTTCAACAACAACCCGTTCGTTTCCGCGGCGGAAGGAAACACGTCAGCAAGGTATTTCAAGGCATGGTACTGAACATTTATATCCGGATGGCGCTCGGCAAGTGTAAAGACCAACTCCTTCACTTGCGGGTCTTTTTTGATTCTGAATCCATCTATCGCGGTGGAAATAATTCCCGGGTCTTCGTTGTCTCGACCCAGTACTTTCATGCCGATCTTGCCGAAGCGTGCCGTGTCTTCGACTGCCATCCATCGTAACGCCGCAGAGACACAGGCGATGCTGGAATCACCGGAGATAATGGATTCCGCAAGATCAAGGAAATTCCCGTTGTCGACTGCCGCCATCAGGCGAATGCCCTCCAACCGCACCTTGGCGTTCGGATCCCGGGCCAGGGTGCGAACGACCCCCGGCTCGATCAGGCCGGATTCGAATCGGCGCAATTCCGCCGCGGCTTTTTGACGAAGAATTTTCGAATCATCGGAAAGGGCGCAGGCTTTCAGCGCCAGGTACGCCATCTTGTCCCCAGGATGAACAGCGAGGGAATCAATTGCCGTCAGGCGGGATTCGAAACCCGTGCCATGCTCGAGCTGGTAGGCAAACGCCCCGATCGGTTTCGAGAATGCCAGGTCTTTCAGCACCGTGTTTGCAGGATCGAATTCCACCAGCAGCGGTCGTTCCTTCAAGGCAAACGCGATAGATTCATCCCCTTCATCCACGAGGATGCGATGGGTGACAACTGAATCCGGGAAATGAAGAACGACGGGAATCGGCATGACGAAAAAACCGGTCGTGGAATCGACCTCCTGCACTTGACGCACGCGTAGATCCATTCGCGAAGTCTCGTCGTCCCAAGACCAAGCAACCACATAGTTCGGGTAGCCGAGCCCGTAAACCCATTCATCGAAAAACCAGCGCAGGTCCCTGGAAGAGACTTCCTCCATGCAGCGCCGGAAATCGTACGTCTCCGCATTGCTGAAAGCAAACCTGCGCAAGTACAGGTTGATTCCTTTCCACCAGAGTCGATCTCCCAGCAAGTTGCGGAGCATGTGCAAAACGACGCTTCCCTTTTGGTACACGTTGGCGATGGGCCACCGGTCGGGTTCCCCCCTGTCGATTTCGAAAACGATGGGCATGTGAACGGAGCGCGCGCCGGATTTGCTTGTTCTTCCATTTTGAATCATCTCGAAATCGTACTGGTCCCGCCCCCGCAGATGACCCTGGAACAGCGCTTCGAAATAGGTGGCAAAGCTCTCGTTCAGCCAAATGTGCGACCAGCTCCTGGCCGTCACAAGATCGCCAAACCACTGGTGGGCCAGTTCGTGTGCCATCACGCCGACGCTTGAACGGCCGTCTATTTCGCTGCGCCGCGAATGGACCGTGTGCTCGGTCAAGGTGGTCACCGACGTATTTTCCATTCCGCCATACATAAAATTGTGCAGGATGACCTGATCATACTTGTCCCACGGATAATCAACACCGGTAACGGTTGAGAAATACTCCAGCGCGTCAACCGTGTGCGAGAAGCTGTTCGCGGCGTCATTGATATTCCAGGGATAGGCATAAAACGCGACCGGTTTCCCCCGGTACGTGTCTGATATCTTCACGTAATTTCCGGCAATAAAAGCGATAAGGTAAATGGAGTGCGGTTTGTCCTGTAGCCAGTGCCAGGTAATCGTCCCGTCCCTGTTTTCCACCTTCGACACAAGCCTGCCGTTCGACACGGTGATGAAATCCTGCCTGACCGTGGCAACAATTTCCGACGTTACTTTCTCGTTTGGTGAATCGTTACAGGGGAACCAGTGGTGATTGTTTTCGGATTCCCCCTGGGTCCAAATTTGGTGCGGCGATTGCACATTTGTGGAGTCGGGATCAATGAAAAACATTCCTCTTTTCGGTGTGGCGCGGTACCTGACCACCAAGACAAGCGTGTCTCCTGCCTGAGCGGGTTGGGGGAGAATGACGGTGAGTGTTGCGGGCCGAGACGTATCGATGCGAGCCGGAACACCGTTGACCTCCACTGATGCGAACGTCATATCCTCCGCGTCCAGCGCAAACGATCGCAAATCATTGCGCAGAACAACCATGGTGGACATCATGCGGGATTGAACCGTGTGGGCGGCCAAATCGAACTCGAGTTCAAGCTTGACATGGATCATGTCAACAACCAGTTCGCGAAAGGGGAACCGTTTCTGGGAATCCACCTGTGC
>JAJRXL010000091.1 GCA_024276335.1 Bacteroidota bacterium | reverse complement strand
TCGCTGACTTCCTTCGGTTCGCGAGTGCGGGATTTCATCTCCAGGAAATAATTCACCAGGGCGGGGATATCTTCTTTTCTCTCCGACAAGGTGGGAAGATTCAGCGTTATGACATTGAGACGGAATAACAGATCCTCGCGGAAGGTTCCCTCCTTTACCGCTTGTTTCAGGTCCTTATTGGTGGCGGCGATAACTCTCACGTTGACACTCAGAAGCTGCGTCCCGCCGATACGCCGGAATTCTCCCGTTTGAAGGAATCGCAACAGCTTCGGTTGGATTGACGGTGATATGTCGCCGACTTCATCGAGGAACAACGTGCCGTTGTTGGCAATTTCTACCAATCCGTGTTTCAAGACCATGGCATCTGTAAAAGCTCCCCGTTCATGACCGAAGATCTCGCTTTCCAGCAAGGAATCCGGGATGGAGGCACAGTCGAGAGCCACGAAAGGTTTATCCTTGCGAAGGCTCTTCTGAAAAATAAGATTCGCGATGACTTCTTTTCCGCTTCCCGTCGGACCTTGAATCAGGATATTGCTTTCCGTCGGCGCAACTTTCTCTACGGTTTCCAGGATTTGCTTGAACGACGGACTATCGCCGATGACATTCTTGTTCGGTTTCCGCCGGTCGAGTTCGGATTTCATCACGATATTATCAAGCTTGAGCTGGCGGTGTTCGAGAGCGCGCTCGATCGTAGCCAACAGTTCGGGGAGATCGTACGGCTTGGTGATGTAGTCATACGCACCCAGCTTGATTGTTTCCACCGCGGTTCGCACGTCCGTAAACGTGGTAAGCATGATAACTTCCGACTCGAGAGTATTGCTCTTGATATGCTTGAGGACTTCGATACCGTTTATTCTCGGCATCTTGATATCGAGCAAGATGACATCAAATTGCTGGCGTTGAATTTTGTTGATCGCTTCCACACCGTTGGAAGCCGACTCGGTCTGATACCCGTGTTCGATCAGTTTTTGGGTCAGCACCTCCCGGAAGAGTTTTTCGTCATCGACAACAAGCAGCATTGGGGAGTTTTCTGTAGCCATAACTCGTATCTTATTTAGTTATTGGATTGATCAGTTTCAGATGAAATATATCGTGGAAGAGTGAAGTAGAACGTCGTCCCTTCGCCTAGGACGGATTCCACCCAGATCATTCCTCCGTGGGTCTCCACGATTTTTTTCACGATCGTAAGTCCGGCGCCGGTTCCTTCATAGTCTTCCCGGGCATTCAGACGCTCAAATATCTTGAATATTTTGTCAAAGTACTCGCTTTCAATACCAATCCCGTTATCGCGAACGTAGAACTGGTACATGTTTTCATCGAGTTCTTGTACACCGATCTCGACCATTGGTCGCTCTTCGTCGTTAAACTTGATCGCGTTGCTGATAAGGTTGTTGAAAACCTGTACAATGCGGATCCTGTCGCCCCATACAAACAGGTCGTCCTCCGGCGCGATCATGTCGACGTTTTTCGTCTCTATGCTGTACGACAGATTCTGTTTCACTTCCTTGATCACCGCACCAATATTGACTTTTTCAGATGGATGCTTGATGCGTCCGATCCGGGAGAGGTCGAGGAGCGCGTCGATAAGTTCATCAAGGCGTTTGGAAAAGTCCATCAGCGAATTAATGTAGGTCTGCCCCTGCTCGTCGATCTCTTCGTAGTAGTCCTGCACCAGAAGAGTCGCAATGAATGAAATACCTGCCAGTGGCTCTTTGAGATCGTGCGAGACGATATACGCGAATTCATCCAGCTCCTGATTTCGAAGCGTAATCTCTTCTTTCTTTAATACCGTGTCCTTGTAGAGAAACGCGTTATCCAGGGCTGAGCCTACCGTGAGTCCCAATGCGGAGAGAAACTGCGCGAATTCCTTGCTTTGATCAAACGGTTCGTGACGCAGGATGACCAATGCCCCCATCAGCTGCGCCTTCGATGTAACAGGGGTGGCGCACAGGTACAGTGGCTTGTGTTCAAATCCCATCATGACAGCAGATTTTGCGTCAGCGGATGTCCGTAGCAAGGGCAACCGATCGCGCAACCGATCGAAATCGTTATCGTTGAGGAACAACTTCTCAGCCAGGTTGGGTGAAAACGACGGTGGTTCGACTGCGATCAATTGCGGCATGCCTTCGTCTTCGTCATCATCACTCTCAAGGTAAATGGCTCCTGCAATGCCGTCGAACATCTCCACCGTCTTTTTCAAGGTCTTTTGTGCAACCTGGTCGACTTCCAGGGTCTGGCCAATTTCCAGGGAGAGACTGTTGATAAACTCCAACTCCCGCGTGCGCTGTTCCAGGGCGCGCTGGATCATCAAGGTCTCGGTCATATCGCGACCGACAAACAGCATTCCGAGTTCCTGGTGCTGGTTGTTCCGAAGAGGTGTGAGGTCGATCAGGGCCGGGAACGTTCTTCCGCTGCGTGTATGAAGATTCGCCATCTGGCGACACTTGCCCATTTCCGCCGCAATCTTCTTCATCTCCTCGTACTTCCCTTCCTCGCGTTCCTTCTGCGCAAACAATTTCTCGATATTCTCGCGTCCGACAACTTCGGTCTTCGCATACTCGAAAATCTGGCTCGCTCCTTCGTTGAACGAAAGGATACGCCCGTCATTTCCGACAGCAATAATGAAGGTCTCGGTGGAGCTGTCAACGATACTCGTCAGGAAATTATTGAGTTCGTAGAGTTCAGCCGTGCGTTCCAGGACAAGGTAATTGGTATCTTCTCCCCCGGCGGGCAGCGTCTCGTAAGCGCTGTCGGACAGAACCTGCACGGCAACAATAGCGGGGTCATCCTGCCAAGCGGAGTAAACGACCGGGTATGATTTGTCGATTCCCTGAAGCGCCAGCGATATCCACTCCATGCCGTGAGGCGAAACAATCTCGCTCATGCCTACCCGGAGAATGAACTCCTTCAAGGTATCCGGAGCGGCTGCTACCTGCTGGAAATCTTCGAGCGAAAAAGACTCGTCAATCTGAAACAGCTCTTGCGCCGAGGCGTTGAAAAACACTTTCCCATCATCCCTGTCGATAACGATTGCGGGGATATAGAACCTCGAGAATACTGCAACTGCTTTTGAAGTATTTTCCTTAGTTATTGTCAGCACTTTTCTCTCATGGTGGAAAATGTTTCAAACATTCTACCTCAAAGATAAGACAAAATTAAAACAGTCCATAGAAAAATCAATTTCTTGTTGTAATTTTTACAAGCCAGCCTGTTATAGATTTCCAGGGCCAGTTTCGATTAAACCAATCAGGAAGGCACGTGTCTTTTGCATGTACATGGCGTACCGGGAAAAAATGACCGAGAGGACAGACCAGGAGCTGGTCACGCGTTGTAAAAAAGGTGACCGGTATGCATTCGATGCCTTGGTAACCCGGTACCAGGAAAAGATCTACTGGATTATCAAGAGAATGGTCAGGAACCACGACGATGCCATTGATCTTACGCAGGATGTATTCGTGAAAGCGTATCAGAAAATCAGGTCATTCAGGGAAGATTCCACGGTGTACACATGGCTGTACAGGATCGGGATTAATATGAGCCTGAACCATTTGCGCAAGCGGAAATTCAGGCAACTCCTGTCGTTTGACGATCTATCGAAGGAAGTACCCTCGAAAGACCAGACGCCAATCCAGGATTGTGAAAAAGAGGAAATGCAACAATTGATAATCAATGCCATCGAACGTCTTCCGGAAAAACAAAAAGTCGTCTTTTTGCTCAGGTATTACGAAGAACTTCCCTATGAAGATATTTCAACCATCCTGGGCACTTCCGTCGGTGGATTGAAGGCAAATTATTTTCATGCTGTAAAAAAGATAGAGGCGTATGTAAAAAATGCGTTGTAAGGAATTCGAGCAAAAACTTCCCGATTTCGTCACGAACAAGCTGCCGATAGCGGAAATGCAGGACGTACGCGGGCATTTGAAATCGTGTGTGCGATGTCGAAAAAAGGAGGAGAATCTGCGCAGCACGTTCATACTTCTTGACAATGTCAAGAGCCTGGAACGTGCTTCTGCTCCGAAGATCAACCTGCTCCCGGGTATCCGTACGAGGGTTTATGCGGGGAAAAAAGTCCGTACTCCCTGGGTATCGTATCCTCGTTTCGTTCGTTACGCCGCGGCTCCGGCGGCCGTTCTCATCCTGGGGCTGTTTCTGCTGTTGGGTCCTTCAACAGGTGGAAACAATTATCCGCTATTCACCGAACAGGAAAAAGAGTCGCTCTTTCAGAACATCGATACCGAGTCGCTCGAAATTGAAGAACTTCTTGCATCCAGCCAAACTTCTTTTGAAGAAATTACTTCAAACTCTTTGCTGGATATGCCGGACAACGCTTTTATCACTGTCTCGGAATCTTTTACCCTCATAAGTACGAACGATGCTTTGTCGTATGCACTTATTACAACTGACCCGGAAGATATTCTTGAATCACTGCCGTCAGAGGTTTCAGAGGATATCCTGAAGGACTTTGAAAAGCAATCACTGCTGTAAATTGTGGAGGCTATCATGAATCGCAGACTGTGGAAATCCATCCAACTGATCGTCGTGCTTGTACTCGTGGAAACCGTTCCGTCCTTGAGCCAACCGAGATTTGAGAATGCTGACATCCGAAAACGCATCGAAGAAATCCGGAGGTTTAAATTACTTGATTATCTCGATCTCGAGGAAGAGCAGGCCGTGAGATTCGTCACCAGGGAGAAGAATTTCAGCAAAGAAGAAAAGCGCCGCGAGGAGGAACGAAACAAGATCATCACGCAATTGAAAAAGGCTGTTGAACAGGGATCTTCCGAAGATGAGCTGAAAACTCTCATCGACCGATACACCACGATTGGAAAGGAAATGACCGAAGCACGACTGGCGTATTTCCGATCTCTCGGCGACTTGTTAACGGTTGAGCAGCAAGCGAAGTACCTCCTTTTCGAGAAGAAATTCAAAGATGAAATTCGCAGAATCATTCGGAAGTGGCAAATGGAACGCCGCAAGCGACAAAAAATGAACCACTGATATATAGCCACTTGGATTTGCCTCAAAAAACCGTATGGAATATCCTGCGGTTTTTCTATTTTGGAGCGTATGAAGCAACTGGCACAAAACATCAGAACTGGCGAAATCACGGTTGTCGACGTATCGGTTCCGCGGCAAGAAGCGGGGAAAATACTGGTGAAGGTCTATTCATCAGCCCTGAGCCCTGGCACTGAAAAAACCACGATCGATAACCGAAGGTCATCCCTCCTCCATCGGGCCCGCTCCCAACCCGATGAAGTCCGCAAGATCGTCGATGAAATTCGACGCACGGGTTTTGCCACGACGTACAAACGCGTGCGCAACAAGCTTGAATCCGCTGCGGCACTGGGATACAGCAACGCCGGTATTGTCCTCGCCGTTGACCCTTCGATCCAGGATATCGAGATAGGCGACCGTGTTGCTTGCGCAGGCGCGGAATACGCGTTCCACAGCGACGTCATTGCCGTTCCCAGGAATCTTCTCGTGAAAGTGCCTGATTCCGTTCCCCTGGACTACGCCGCTTTTACAACGCTGGGAGCGATCGCCATGCAGGGCATCCGTCAAACCAATCCGACCCTGGGTGAAACAATTGTGGTCATTGGTCTGGGGATCATCGGCCAGTTGACCATCCAGATGCTCAAAGCTAATGGTTGCAAAGTCATCGGGATCGACATCGACCCGAACACGCTGGTCGAAGCCGAAAAATCGGGCGCGGATATCGTCCTGCACAGGAACAACGACCCGGTGGAATCCACTATCGAAAGTGCAACTACGGGTATCGGCGCTGACGCGGTTATCATTACCGCCGGAACTTCGAGCAACGACCCGGTGACGCTCGCCGGGCGCGTTTGCCGCGAGCGAGGGCGTGTCACGATAGTCGGTGCGGTTGGAATGGATATCCCTCGCTCCGTGTACTATCAGAAAGAACTGGAAATCCGGCTGTCACGATCCTATGGCCCCGGGCGCTACAACGTGGACTATGAAAAGAAAGGCCAGGACTTCCCTCCTGCCTACGTCCGATGGACCATGAACCGCAACATGCAGGCGTTCGTTCGGTTGATCGCAGAGGGAAAAGTGGCGATGAAAGACCTCATCACGCATACCTTTTCTATTCACGACGCCGAGCGTGCCTATGAATTGATCGCCGGGGAAAAAACCGAATTCTATCTCGGCATACTCTTGCAATACGAAGACCTGGATCGCGACGAGTTGCTCGCCATCACGGAAGTTACCGAGTCGCCGCCTGTTGTGATTTCCAAAGCCAGGAGTCCGCTCTGTATTGGTTTTATCGGCGCAGGCAGCTTTGCCACGGGCTACTTGATTCCGCATCTCCAAAACGTTGACGACCTGACACTGGAAGGCGTCTGCAACCGGACCGGCCTCACCGCCGCCGACGTCCGAAACAAGTTCGGGTTTATCTTCTCGACAACGAACGAACAGGATATCCTTGCGCACGAGCGCATCGGTACCGTTTTCATCGCAACACGACACGGGAGCCATTTCAGGCTGGTCAAATCGGCCCTGGAGCAAAAGCTGAACGTCTTCGTGGAAAAACCGTTGGCGTTGCATCCGCAGGAACTGGAAGAACTCGAGCGTCTGTACTACGCGATACCCGAGCGTACCCGCCCCATTCTCATGGTGGGCTACAACCGTCGCTTCGCTCCGCTGGTCCGGGAAATGAAGGATTTCTTTCGACTCATCCGCGAACCCAAGTGCATCCAGTACCACGTGAACGCGGGGTTCATCCCGAAAGACCACTGGATACAGGATCCGGGCGAAGGTGGAGGGCGCATCGTGGGCGAAGTCTGCCATTTCATCGACACGGTATCTTTCCTGACCGACGAAACGCCGGAGCGATTGCACGCCGAGTGCATTGCTACCGAAACCACGACCGTCACCCCGTACGATAACATGGCAGTCACGATGCGCATGAGCGGCGGCTCGGTTGTCACAATATCCTACGTTGCCAACAACGACCGTTCCATGCCGAAAGAAACTATTACGATGAGCGGTGGGAATTCCTCAGCGATCATGAACAATTTTTCCTCGCTCGTGCTCGCCCGCGACATGAAGCAAACGAAGAAACGCGGAAAAGGAGACAAGGGGCACAAGGCGGAAATCCAGGCGTTCATAAGCGCCATCAGGGAAAAGCGCCGCGAGATCATCCCCGTCAAGGATATCTTCATTACCTCGCAAACAACCTTTAAAATACTGGAAAGTCTGAATACGAAAAGCACCGTACTCGTGAATGATCCGTCGTATCTTTCAACAGGATCGTCCGCAACATGAATCTTTTCCAGGCCGCTCTGTTGGGCATCGTGCAGGGGTTGACGGAGTTCCTACCTATCAGCAGCACGGCTCATCTTCGTATTGTCCCCGCGCTGTGCGGCTGGGAAGACCCGGGCGCCGCGTTCACCGCCGTGACCCAAATCGGTACGTTGATCGCTGTCCTCGTGTATTTTTCAAGCGACATCCAGCGGTTGGCAAAGGCTTTCGTGCGCTCCGTTATTCCCTTTCGTCCCTTCAGTGAGCCGGACAGCAAGATGGCCTGGATGATCATCTTGGGTACCATTCCTATCGGGGTTTGCGGCCTCCTGTTCAAGGAATCTATCGAAACCTCGTTCCGCTCCCTGTACGTTATATCCTCGAGCCTTATTCTCCTCGCCCTCGTTATGTGGGTTGCCGAGAAGGTTTCCTCGTTTCGGCGGGGCATTGACGGCATGAACCTGAAGGACACACAGATCATCGGCTGGGCCCAGGCATTAGCGTTGATTCCCGGCGCTTCCCGGTCGGGAACGACAATTACCGCAGGCATGTTCATCGGGTTGACGCGCGAAGCCGCCGCCCGCTTTTCGTTTCTTCTCAGCATCCCGGCCGTTTTTGCCAGCGGTGTGTTCGAGCTCATCTCCATCCGCGAGACGCTTACGTTCGACAATACGATGGCGCTTGTTGTATCCACCTTTGCTGCGGGCATTGTCGGGTATGCTGCCATTGCTTTCTTGCTCCGCTTCCTGAGAACACATAAGACATTTCTTTTCATCTGGTATCGTATTATACTTGGAATACTGATCTTGATTCTTGTCCTAAGCGGAACTATTCAGCCATGAAGATGACCATACCAAGAAAAAGCCTGATTGTACTTGCC
>JAJRXL010000090.1 GCA_024276335.1 Bacteroidota bacterium | reverse complement strand
TTTCGTCATACGCCAACGTATCCAGAACCTGTGCCTGCGCGGTCAGGGCAAAACTCAACAATAAAAGCACGATAGTATTTCGCATGATAGATCTCCGGTTTATAACAATCCTAAATGTGCAAAGGGAAACGATTCCAGTTCGATTCGCGGGTATCACGTTACGAAGAGTCGTCCGGGCTCTCCTGCTTCCGCCCGTAATCGAGGGCGGCGGCGACGAACTTCGTGAACAACGGGTGGCCTTTTATTGCCCGCGACTTCAACTCGGGATGAAATTGTACGCCGACAAACCACGGGTGACCGGTTAGCTCGATGATTTCCACCAGTTGGTTGTCGGGCGACACGCCACTGAAAATCATGCCCGCGTTCTCGAGATGGCCGGCAAACTTGTTATTTACTTCGTACCGGTGGCGGTGCCGTTCGGAAATTTCTTTCCGGTTGTATGCTTCGTACGCCCGTGTGTTCTTTTTCAAGATACAGGGGTAGGCCCCGAGCCGCATGGTTCCACCCTTGGTTTGGATGGATTTTTGCTCAAGCATGAGATCGATGACGTTCTCTTCCGTTTCCGCGAACTCCGAGCTATTGGCCTCTTTCAATCCGCACACGTTGCGCGCAAACTCGATGACGGCGCATTGCAGGCCCAGGCAAATTCCGAAAAAGGGAATGCCGTGCTCCCGCACGTACTGGATCGCGAGGATTTTCCCCTCGACGCCCCGTTCCCCGAACCCCGGCGCAACCAGCAGTCCGTCGAGGTCCCGAAGGAACTTGCGCGCTCCCTGCTTCTCGATGGCTTCCGAGTGTACCCAGACGATGTTCACGCGCGTGTTGTTGATTGCTCCCGCGTGCACGAAAGCCTCGATAATGCTCTTGTACGCATCGTGGTGCTCCGCGTATTTCCCGCACAGGCCGATGGTTACTTCATTCCGTGGTTCTTTTACGCGCTTCAAAAATTTCAGCCATGATTCCAGCTTCGGCGACTGGGTGCGCATGTGAAGAAGTCTGATGGCTTTCTCGTCTAGCTTTTCCTGGGAGAAGATAATCGGCACCTCGTAAATCGACTCCACGTCGAGCGCCTCGATAACCATTTCCGGCTTGAGGTTGCAGAAGAGGGCGATCTTGTTGCGGACCTGTTCGTCGAGGTGCCGGTCGGTGCGGCAGAGCAGCAAGTCGGGTTGGATTCCAAGCTCGAGAAGCATCTTGACCGAATGCTGTGTCGGCTTGGTCTTGAGCTCGCCGGCGGAGCTGATGTACGGTACCAGGGTGAGGTGGATGTTAATCACGTTGCGTTTTCCCTGGGATTGCATTAACTGCCGCATCGCTTCCAGGAAGGGCAGGCTCTCGATGTCGCCCACCGTTCCCCCGATTTCCGTGATGATCACGTCGTATTCACCGGTGTTGGCAAGCTGCACGAAACGCCGTTTGATCTCGTCCGTGATATGCGGGATGACTTGCACGGTGGCGCCCAGGTAGTCTCCACGTCGCTCCTTCGAAATGACCCTCTCGTACACCTGGCCGGTCGTCGTGTTGTTCAGGCGACTCATGTTCTTGTCCAGGAATCGTTCGTAATGTCCCAGGTCGAGGTCGGTTTCCGCGCCGTCGTCGGTGACGTACACTTCCCCGTGTTGATACGGGCTCATCGTGCCGGGGTCGACGTTGATATACGGATCGAATTTCTGGATTGTCACCCGCAATCCACGCGATTGCAGCAGGAGCCCGAGTGAAGCCGAGGCGATTCCCTTTCCCAGGGAGGAGACCACACCGCCGGTGATGAAAATAAACTTAGGTGCTCTTGTCTTGGACATTGTTTTAACGGACTATGGACGTGAAGAAAAATGAACCCTGTGGATCGCACCTGAGCATCAACGAGCGAAGACCACATAATCTAAATAAAGATACACAACCGGGGAGATAAACAGCAGGCTGTCGAACCGGTCGAGGATTCCCCCGTGACCCGGTATCAAGTTGGACGAATCCTTGATGTCCGCGTCGCGTTTGAATTTCGATTCCACGAGGTCCCCGATTTGTCCCACGGTTCCGATCACCAAACCGATCACGCCGGCATGCACGACATCGAGGTAGTCGAGCGCAAGATACTTGAACAGGATCATGGCGGCCACGGCCGAAACGAATCCCCATATCGCTCCGGCCCAAGTTTTCTTCGGGCTTACAGAGGGATACAGTTTTCGTTTTCCCATCGCTTTTCCACCGAAAAAAGCAGCGGTATCACAAATCCAGATCGTGGCGAGGAGCGCAGAGAGCGTGTATCCCCCCCAGAGCCATAACCTCGACACCTGCTCGGCATCCAGGTCCATGGTTGCAAAATGTCGTCCAACCGGGAAATCCGGGACGGTGAATAATTCGCGAATGCCGACACACGTGCCCAGGAACAAGCCGATATACCACAGGCCGGTCATGGTGGCGCCCGTATTTGCCAGGATCGAGCCGCCCTTGCGAAAAAGTTCGCCGCTGAAAATCACGACCATGAGAGCGATATTGAGTATCGTAAAGAGCTGGAACTGCGAAGGGAGGGGGATCCCGGCTTTTCCCGCAACCGGCAACAGGTCGTGGTAGAACCGGGGTAAAATGAAAACGCTGATAAAAAGCACGCTACCGGGATACAAGATCCACGCTTGCGGGTAAGCGCCTTTCCGGCGGGCGATCGCGATGAACTCATGACTTCCGAGCAGGCCCAACACAAGGATCAATACGTACCAGTAGTACCCGCCCAGCACGGCAAGAATCAGGATGCCGGGAATGGCGATAATTGCAACAAGAACCCTGGTCGTCGTGTTGGTCACCCCTGACCGTCTCCCGTCTCTTTGTCGTCGGATTCCGTGGTCTCATCCCCGAAGGGGGGTTTCGAAGCCAACAGGTTCTTCAGCAGCTCCTCTGCCTCGTGGATGCGGGTTTTCGGCACCATGATATTTACTACCGCCAAGTCTCCCATCGTTACGAAGTACACGTGATCGCTTTGCGAAAAAACGCTCACCGGGATGCCCGTGCCTTCCAGGTTGGCCTTGATCATGGCAGCCTCGTATTCCGTCGATGTCCTGTAGAGAAGTGCGTAGTCGTGGTAGAGCTTGACATGCGAATCGTCACGGCAAAAGAATTTCCCGCCGATTTGTTGCACGGAATCCCGGCAGATGGGTTTCCCACAGACGACGCACATCCCCACGGCCGGTTGTGACGGGTGGTCCTCGCACTCGGGCACGTCGTTGTCGTTCGTGATGCGCTCCGTGAGCAACACGCCGCAGTGCGGACAAAAAATGTCGCGCTCCCCGATATCGCCATCACATTTCTTGCAAAACGGAACATAGTCCACCAGGGGCGTCTGACAATCCGCGCAGATTGTTGCTGAATCCTGATACTCCGAGTGACATTTAGGACAATACTTCATGTTGATCTCCCGCGTGATTTGAGGATGGTTGTTCTTTAGTCGTGGT
>JAJRXL010000089.1 GCA_024276335.1 Bacteroidota bacterium | reverse complement strand
GCTATTGCTCGAGAGCGGCGTCCTTGTCATCGCCCTGGGCGGCGGTGGCATACCGGTCGTCCGCGCGAACGACGGCGTGCGGGGTGTCGAGGCGGTCATCGATAAGGATCGCGCCTCGGCGCTGCTGGCCTCGCGCCTCGGTGTGGACCTCTTCGTGATCTCCACCGACACCGATTACGTGTATCTTGATTTCCGGAAGGAATCGCAACGGAAACTGGAACGCGTAACCGTCAGGGACGTCGAGGCATACTTGAAACAAGGCCAGTTTCCACCCGGCAACATGGGGCCGAAGATCGAGTCCGCAATCCACTTCCTGCGTAACGGGGGAGGGGAAGTGGTTATAACTTCGTACGAGTACTTGTCGGCTGCCGTCCAGGGAAAAGCGGGCACGCGCATCGTGCCGTGATACCCTTGTCGAAAAAGAGGAATCAGGCTCGTAAGGGCCGACGGAGACAGAAATGAGAATGGGGGTTAATGAAGATAGAGGTGAACCATGAAGATGCAACACGTTCTTGAATCGCAGCAATTCACGGTGCCGTTGCTCATGGAGTTTTTCCAGCGCGCGCGTAGCATGGAAAAAATAGTGGCGCGGGGCGGAACCATGGATTACCATGACAAGATCATGGCGACCCTGTTCTACCGACCTTCGACCCGGACAAGGTTTTCCTTCGAAGCGGCCATGTACAGGCTGGGAGGAAAGGTTTTCTCCACCGAGCAGGCAAACATGTTCTCCTCCGAGGTGGAAGGCGAACAACTGGAAGACACCATCCGCATCATCTCGAGTTTCTGCGACGTGATCGTTCTCCGTTCGCTGGAGAGCAACGGGGCACGGAGAGCGGCCGCGGTTTCCACCGTTCCCGTGATGAACGCGGGCGACGGCGCCGGAGGGCAGCACCCCACGCAAGCCTTGCTCGATCTCTACACGATCTATCGCGAGCGAAGAAGCCTGGATGGGCTTTCCATCGCGTTTATCGGCGAGCTGGACCAGGGGAGGACGGCCCGCTCTCTCGCTTACCTCCTGAGCAAGTTCGACCGGGTGAAGATTTACTTCGTCAGTCCCCCCGAGCTCCAGATGAAGCAGGATATACTCGATCACCTGGAAGCGAACGAAGTCTGGTATTCCCTTGAAACCGGCTTCGAGAACATCCTGGGTGAGGTGGACGTGGTGTACCAGACCCGCATCCACCCGGAACGCGTCTCTGATCATTCGCAGTTGCGCCGCTACATGATCGACGCCGGGGTATTGCCGAAAATGAAACCGGACGCCATGATCCTGCATCCCCTTCCGCGAACGGTCGAGCTTGACAAGACCGTGGACGGCGATCCACGCGCCTTGTATTTCCGCCAGGCACAGAACGGGCTTTTCGTCCGCATGGCGCTGCTGACCATGGTCCTGGAAGACGAATGAAATCGAACACAACGATTCAACGGGAGAATATCAACTGATGAACACAAAGGATTTTATCACGTTGGAAGACGCGTACGGAGCGCACAATTACCACCCGCTTGATGTCGTTATCGAACGGGCCGAAGGGGTCTGGGTGTACGACGTGGAAGGCAACCGGTACATGGACTGTCTCGCTGCCTACTCCGCGGTGAACCAGGGTCACTGCCATCCAAGGATTTACGAGGCATTTGTCGATCAGGCCAAGAAAGTCACGCTGACGTCGAGAGCATTCCGGAATAACCAGCTTCCGCTGTTGTACAAGGAATTGCACGAATTATCCGGCATGGATATGGTCCTGCCCATGAATTCGGGCGCGGAAGCGGTGGAAACCGCGCTCAAGGCCGCCCGAAAATGGGGGTACACGGTGAAAGGCATTCCGGAAGACAACGCCGAGATCATCGTCTGCGCCAACAATTTCCACGGGCGTACCATCACGATCGTGAGTTTTTCCACCGAGGAGCAGTACCGCGCCGGATTCGGTCCACTGACCCCGGGGTTCAAAATCATTCCATACGGTGATGACGACGCCTTGCGAGGTGCGGTGACGCCCAACACCTGCGCATTCATGTTGGAACCCATTCAAGGGGAGGCCGGAATCATTATTCCACCGGCGGGATTCCTGAAAGCCGCCTATGATATTTGCAGGGAGAACAACATCCTTTACATCGTTGACGAGATACAGTCCGGCCTGGGCCGCGCGGGCAAGCTGTTTGCGTACATGTACGAGGACGTC
>JAJRXL010000088.1 GCA_024276335.1 Bacteroidota bacterium | reverse complement strand
CGCGCACCGTGAGCAGGAACAAGTACGTTCCCCTTCGGCATGAAGCCGACTACTGCCTGGACCTGGGGCGGGCCGTGGGTGTAAACAGCGATAACCTTGACGTGGAACTCTTTCTGTCTGACGAGGAGAGGCGATACATGCGCGGGATGCTGCGCGATTGGGGATGGATTCCGGAGCAGCCGCTGGCGGTCGTATTTCCCGAGACAGGCGGCTCGGCCCCGATTTGGCCAGTTGAAACATGGGCGCAATTCGTTGCCCGCATCCTCGAAGAACGTAATGACTTGTTCGTAGTCGTTGATGTCGTGCCCGGCAGGGAACGGGCGCGCGATGCGTTCCAGGTTGTTGACTCACCACGTTTGCTCCTTTCTCCCGGTACGACGAATCTCCGGGAAGTGATGGCCATAATCGCGGCATCGACCGTGGTCGTGTCGGCCAGCACCGGTCCCATGCACATGGCGGCAGCCTTGAAAATACCCACGGTGAGCCAGTTCTGCCCGCTGCCCGCCTGCTCGCCGCAACTGTGGGGGCCGAAAGGCAACCGAGCGAAAATCGTCCTGCCGCCGGAGCGCTATTGCCGGGAAGAGTGTCCCGGCGATCCGCATGCGTGTTCCTTCGAGGGGGGAATCGAATTAGACGAAATGTTGACCGCGGTCGTGGAAGTCCTGGACGAGTTATCGGGGCATGGACAAGGTTGAAAAACCAGGAGATCATGAACAGATGGAGAAATCCTGACGGTTCTCGAAAACAACTGTTTCGTTTACGGAATGTGATGGAGGAGTGGTAATCAGTGAAAATTCTCTACATTCAAACATGAATATGAAACACGTCTACTTTATTGGAATTGGCGGAACGGCGATGGCATCGGTGGCATCGGCGCTGTCCCGCATGGGGATTCGGGTTTCGGGATCGGATCAGCGCCTGTATGCTCCCATGAACGAATACCTTCGCGAGGCGGGCATTCCCGTGCATGAAGGATTTGACGCCTCGCATCTCGATCCTGCACCGGATATTGTCGTTATCGGGAACGCGATAAGCCGGGGAAATCCCGAGGTCGAACATGTTCTCAACAGGCGCCTCTCGTACTGTTCGCTGCCCGAGCTTGTTGGAAAAGAACTTATCCGCGGCAACAAGTCGGTTGTTATCACCGGCACGCACGGAAAGACCACGACTGCCGCACTGGCCGCGTGGATGTTGGAAAACGCGGGGCGATCACCCGGTTGGTTGATTGGAGGAATACCGAAGAATCTCGGGCACGGGTGCCGGAACGCTACGGAAGGGATTTTTGTCACCGAGGGCGATGAATACGACACGGCATTCTTCGACAAGCGGTCGAAGTTCATGCATTACCAGCCGGACATCGCGGTCATCAACGGCATTGAATACGATCACGCGGACATCTTCCCGGACCTGGAATCCATCCTGTTGTCGTTCCGGAGGTTCCTGTCCATTATTCCTTCCAATGGATTGTTGTTGGTCAGGGCGAACGATCATAACACGGGCATCGTCACCGCGGCTACTCCTTGCGCGAAAGAAACGTTCGGGCTCGCCGGAGAAAACCCCGATTGGGAAGCCGTGATCCTGGAAGCGGATGCGCACCGAACCCGGATGGGCGTGAAGAAGAACGGAACGAACGTCGATGTGTTCGACGTGTCG
>JAJRXL010000087.1 GCA_024276335.1 Bacteroidota bacterium | reverse complement strand
GGGCGAATACGTGGTCGGCGTGAAGGCGAGCGGCTTCGAGCCACAGTTTTTCAACGGCGCAGCCACGCCGGACAAGGCCACCAAGGTGAACGTGACCGCCGGACAGACTACTTCGGGAATCGATTTTAAGTTGAACGCCCTAGCCGGTATTTCCGGAACGGTGATTGACGCCGTGTCCGGTAAAAGCATTTCCCGGGCGGAGGTCTTGATCGAAGCCGTAAATGGACACTTCAAGCATCGCGTACTTACCGGTCGTGACGGGAAATACCACGCTCCCTTGCCTGCCGGTACCTACATCGTCCGGGCCATGGCGCCGCATTACGCGCCCGAGTGGTACAAGGAGAAGGACGATCGGGCTAACGCCGACCAGGTGGTCGTGGCCACGGGAGCCACCGTGGATGATATCGACTTCACACTTGACCGGTGGGGCGGCGTGATCAGCGGCAAGGTCGCCGATGAAGCGGGCAACCCCATCGCCAAGGCATGGGTCAGGGTCTGGGGACACGGGCCGATTCTCACGCCCAGGATTCCCTACTTCGGCAAGGCCGAGACGAACCAAAACGGCGAATACGAGATCATCGGCATTCCTCCCGGAAAGTACTACGTTTCCGCAGCGGCCAAGGGCTATATGGTGGAATTCTATGACAACCAACCGGACATCCGGAACGCCGACCAAGTCGAGGTCAAGAACAACCAGACGACTTCCGGCATCGATTTCTCCCTTGCCAAGGGCGGCAGTATCTCCGGTCGGGTCATCGACGAAAAAACCGGCCAACCGATCGGGCACGCGTTCGTCGGCGTCCGAGGGAAGGGCTTCGCCAATTCCCTCGGCTCACGCACCGACGCGGACGGCAAGTACGTCATCACCGGCCTGGCAAGCGGGGAATACCTCGTCTATGCCGCGGCCTACAAGTACAGGGGCGAATTCTACGACGATTCCCCGACGCCGCGACATGCCAAACCGGTGAAAGTCACTGCGCCCGGCGAAACGAAGGGCATCGACTTCGCCCTTCTTCCCGTGCACAAGAAACGGCACAAGCTGACCGGCGTGGTGGTGGACGCCTCGTCCGGGAAACCAATTTCTACAACTGTCGTGGAAGCCCTCGACCCGAACACCGGCCGCTATTCCTTCACGACCACCAACGAATACGGGTATTACGAGATGGAAACAGATTATGCTCCCGTCATTCGCGCTTTCGCTATCGGCTATGTCGGCCAGTACGCCGGGAATACACCGAACTGGCAGGAAGGCGGTAAATCGTCCGCCGGTGAATTACGCTTCGCCTTAGAGCCCCAGGCGGAAACGGGCCTGGCGACCCTAACCGGCACGGTTCGCGATGAAGCCACCGGCGACCCCGTATCCAACGCCTTCATGTACGGAAAGGATGAAATGGGCAACACGTTCTTTGCGCTCACTGATAACGAGGGAACGTTTACCATCACCGGCATTTCAGAGGGCACACTGGAACTTACGCTTTCCGGTGTGTTGTACGAAGTTACACGGGACGCGGTTGACGTGAACGGTACGAACGGCTCCACGCAGCTCAACGCGCGACGGGCGAACGGAACCCTGGCGGTGGAGACCAACAGTCCGACCCGCATGTTTCTTGACCAGAACTACCCCAATCCTTTCGGCCCGGCCTCATCGGCTACGACCGTGGTCACAGCTGTGACTTTCCGGCTGCCTGCGGCAGGCAGGGTCAGTCTCCGCGTGTACAACCTCCTCGGAAAGGAAGTCGCCACGCTTGTGAACGATTTCAAGCAGGCGGGAAACTACACCGTCACCTGGAATGCCGCCGGGATGCCGGCCGGATTGTACATCTACAGGCTCGAAACAAACGGCAGCGTCCTCACGCGCAAGATGACGTTCCTGAAATAACGTGCCTGTCTATCACATTAAGAGAGCGGCTTCACGCCGCTCTCTTTTTTCTTGTTCTACAAAGCATGTCCCCCGGAATTAAACCAACCGCCGGGTAGAGGTGTCTGAGGAAATGATTTACCGACGTTCATTTTTCCATGAAAACACGAAAGAAGGTGAACCATGAAAGCCCGCTCCAGGATATTCTCCCGCCTGTGTATCCTTGCATCGATTCTGTCCCTCGGATACCCGGGAACGTTATTCGCACAACCATCGGGCATTGACACCCGTATTGCCTCCGAAGTCGCCGGATCCCAGGGCCTGTTTTGTCGCATTACCTTCCCGCTCCATCCCCGGTACGGCGGTTCCGGGGCCCCCGTCATCATCTACGTTTCGGGCGGTTTCTCTTCCGGTGGTGTCAATATTTCCGGCGCCAGGCTCGACCGGTACGGCTTTATCGAAATCCGGTTCAACTTCCCCGGAGGCGGCAGCGGGAGCACCAGGAGCGGCGGCACATACGACGATCGCGGTGAGAATTGCCTGAAAGCCCTCCGTGACGTGGCGCGGTTCGCCATGGGCATAATCCCCAACCTCGAGGGGAAATACCTGGGCGACCTGGCCGGCTCGATAAAACCGATGTACTCCAACGTCGGCCTTGCCGGGATGTCCAACGGAGGGAACGCCACCATCGTCGCCGCCGGATACCACGGCGATTCACTCTCCAGCCTCGCCTGGATCGTAAACTGGGAATCGCCCGTGGGCGACGGCATGGTAGGCGCGGAAGCAGGTTCGAAGACGCGGCCCGGCAGTTCCAATCCCACTACCAATCCCGCCTACAACCCCGATGACGGCACCTGGGACCTCACGACCGTCGCTTACAGCGACACACTGACGGTGGGACTCGACGTTACCACGAGCCCGCCGAGCCGGCTTCACGGCGGACTGTACTTCGACATCAACGGGAACAACATACCGGACCGCGGGATCGATTTCATTCCCAATCCACTTGTTCGGGAAACCGGCGGCGGCGTCAGGGCCTTCTACTCCGTTCGCATGACGACGGCTGCGTACGACCAGGGCATGATACCCTCATCCCCGCCTTCGCATATCGCCACCGTGCAAGAGACACTGGAGTACTGGCTATTACGCAACGGAGAGTACTGGATCGATGAAGCCGTTTCCTCTGTTCCCGGCCTCATGTTTCTCGTCGTGGCGTCGGAGCAGGATCACGTGCAGACCGCGCTCGACCATCCCCACGTACTCATCCAGTACGAGGGATTTCGCAGTGAAGGCGCGCGGTTCGTTCGTTTGAATCCCGATCGTTCGTACGTGGAATACATAAGCCGCCGCTCCGTACCCGGCGCGGCGGACAACGACGCCTTCGCCGTGTTCGATCATCTCAGCATCAGGACAGCGGTAGAACCGTCCGGCGCAGGCGGTATACCCACGTACATCCTAGTCGCCGGGGCTGCCTGTGAGCTCGCCGACCGCACCTCGAGCGGGAACCTCGCACCGCAGCTCAACGGCGTTCTCCTTTCCGCACCGGCCGCAACAGCGCCGGAAGAACTCCGTCTCGACCGAAACTACCCCAACCCGTTCGGAAGCGCTTCCCCGTTCACGGTCATCCGCTTCCATCTCCCGGCCGACGGTTACCGGGAGGCCGACTTCCAAGTCACGGACGCACTGGGAAGAACGGTCCTGCGCATGCGGGGAAACGAACTGCTCCCGGGAGAGAATTCCATCACGCTGAACGGCGCCGACCTCGCGGGCGGAATCTACGTCGCGCGCTTGTCCTGGAACGGCAAAACCTCGTCCCACGCCATGCTCCTCGTCCGCTGACCGCGACCCTTCATCCGGGGTCTCGGTGGCCGTGCAACGTATTTCGCCCCGGATCGCTTCCACGCGCATTCGTTCCTCCCGGAACAGGCCGGTCTTTTCCTCTTGTCCCCACCAACGATTCACCGTATCTTGAACAAGCTTATAAACCAGATTTTTCATAAAGGAACAAGCTATGAAAACCGCAGTTCTCGCTCTCCTGTCCGTTGTCCTCGGTGTACACGGCCTGGTCGCCCAGGATACAAGCGCGCTCGTGATCATCGATCCTCCCGCGCCGGTACTCGGCAGTGCCATTACCGTTACTTATCACACGGATCATGCCGACGCACGGCTAAATGGGGTTGGAGCCTTCAATGGCCAGGCGTTGATCTGGCGCAGCGACGAGGCGCCGATTTTCGTCGAGTGGCCGATGACGAAAAAGAACGGCGCCTGGACGGGGACTCTGCGTGTACAGGATTCCACCTGGCGGGCCGGTCTCGTTCGTTTCGCCACGCCGGACGAAAAGCGCGTCGATGACAACCAGGGAACATACTGGACTTTCCTGGTACATGGAAAGAACGGCAAACCGGTGCGCGGGGCATACCTGGCCCTCGCCAACACGTACATGAGCAGGTTTCCCGGCTTTCGCCGCAAGAAGAACCTCGAAGAGGCGCGCACGGCCTTGGATCGGGAAAATGCACTCTACCCGGGACAGCGGCAATCGATCTTCCAGTCATGGGAAATCGAGCTTGCCGAAAAGCGCGGGGACAAGGATATCAAAACACGTATCTCCAAGGAGCTGGCCCGCATGGTAAACAACGCCCCGGAAGACCGGGAGTTGTTGCAAACCGCGCGGACGTGGTACCGCCGCCTCCGCATGAAGGATAAGCAGAAGGAACTCGACGCGATGATCCTCAAGCTCGACCCCCACGGTGAAACCGCCCGCCAGATCGCCCTCGAGAAATTATTCACCGAGCGCGACCCCAAGAAACGCGCGGATGCCGCAATGGGCTTTCTCCGGGAATACCCTGACGCTGACAACCAGCAGAAATCATCCGTTGTCAGCATCCTGGCCCGTGCGGAACGCATCGAGGAGGCACTGAAGGTCTTGTCAAGTATGCCGCGGCCCGCCGGAAGCTTGTACAATACCATCGCATGGACGCTTATTGAAAAGAAGAAGGATCTTGAAAAGGGCGTCGAACTGGCCGAGCGGGCCATCATGCTCCTCCGCGAACCGTCACCGGAATCGAAGGCTTCCTACTATTCCAACCACTTCTGGAACGAGTCGAACCGAAGCAGCCTCGGCTACGCCCTCGACACGTACGCGTACGGACTGCACCAGCTCGGCCGCCTTCAGGAAGCGCTTGACGCCTATGCCGAAGCGTTTGCGCTTACGGACGGAAACAACCCCGATATCAACCGGCGGTACGTGGAGTGCAGCCTAGAGGCCGGAGACAACGAGCGCGCCCTGGATGTCGTGCGGGAAGCGCTCGAACACGGCAATTCCAACGACGCCTTGCTTAAACTCGGGAAAAAAGCGTTCGCTGCCCTCAACAGTTCGGGAAAAGGCTTCGACGCTTTCGTGGCCGAAGCCAGGGCGAAGGCGGTCGAACGCTTCCGGACGGAACTTATGGAAAACAGGATAAACCAGCCCGCACCGTCGTTTACCGCTGTGAACACCGCCGGGGAAACCATCGTGCTGGAAAAGCTGAAAGGAAAAGTCGTCGTTCTCGATTTCTGGGCTACCTGGTGCGGTCCCTGCAAGGCGGCGTTCCCATACGTCCAGAAGGTTTACGAGAAATATAGGGCCAACCCGAACGTCGTCATCCTGGCCGTCAATACGTGGGAATCGACCAAGGGGGAGAAGCGGAAGAAAGCGGTGAATGCGTTCATCAAGAAGAACAAATACACGTTCCCCGTGATTTTCGACGAGAGCGGAATCGTGGACGCGTACGGTGTCGAAGGGATACCCACGCAGTTTTTCATCGACCGCGACGGCGCAATCCAGTTCAAGGAAATCGGGTTCAAGGGCCCGAACATGGCCGAACAGATGACAATTATGATCGACATGCTCCTGAGCGGAAACGAATTTTTGTCAAAGTGATGCATGGGG
>JAJRXL010000086.1 GCA_024276335.1 Bacteroidota bacterium | reverse complement strand
TCCAAGGAGAACATCTTTTCGACCTTCGGGAAGGGCTTTCCGTATGCAGGATAATAATACGGAGCCGGTCGATCCATTGCAAGGAAAGAATCAGCGGTCAAGGACGCACACGCCGTCGCGCAGACGATACGGGCACTGCGGACAATGTTCGCGGTTCGCCACGGCCCGACCGCCCGAGAGGATCGCTTTCATACGCTCGAAGTCGCGATACACTTCTTCCCGCGCCTGCTGAATGCGCCGGGGAGAATAGTCGAGAAGAACGGCGTCGCCAAGTGTCGTGGAAAAAAGCCACGCCCGCACATTCCCGGATGCGTTCAATCCCGACACCAGCAACGCGTATACATCCATCTGGGGTTCATACCGGGCACGTAACATATCGAGATCCCGATCGCCTGACGTCTTGAAATCAACGATTTCCCACTCCTTGTCGCGCTTGAACAAAACGTCCAACGTCCCTTCGACGATGTCCCCGTCGAACCCCGCTGAAAGCGTGACTTCACGCCGGATGGATCCATCAGGCAGGGCGCCGAGTTGACGGGACAACTCGTGAGAGCGAAATCTGCGCACGTGCCCGAGCACAGCATCCAGCATCTGGACCGCGCCGTGAATTTCCAGCCAGGCGGAAATCTCGTTTTCTTCGAGACCGAGCTCGAAGACCTTGTGCACCAGCGTGCCCAGTTCCCCCGCGGACGGCATTTCTTCCTCGACGTGCGCTTCACCGGAAACCGTGACGGGAAACGCAAGGTGCCCGGCCAGAAGATACCGGCGCTCGCACCATCGAAGATAGGCAAGCCTCGTGGCGGTCGTGGTCAAAACCGTGGTTGCCGGCATAGGCGGAATTAATCGTACGCGCGGAACGATCTCCGCCCCCGCCTTTTCCGCCTGGTACTGCTGATCCGATTCCATGTACGAGATGACCGGCACATCGACCCGCACGTGTACGGTGCCGCGACGCGCCCCCTCGGCTTCGATTTGTAGCACGTCAAGCATCTCGGTAAGGCCGAAGGAAGACGGTGATGGAGACAGCTCCAACGCGGAGGAAATCCTGCCGTATATCGATCCGGGAGCACATTTCTCCGACGTGCACAGCACCAGGGTATCCATGGCCCTGGTCATGCCAACATAATACAGGCGCGTTTCTTCCTGTGCCTGCTTTACCCTTTCGGCAAACCTCGCGGCTTCAACAACGGGAAACGGTTTCTTCTCCCCGACCTGCTTGTCCGCGTACGGGTTCCACACCAGGCCGAGACCGGGCAAATATACCGCTCGTGGGACCTGACCTCCACCGCGATTGAGAAACGGCAAATAGACGACGGGAAATTCCAGGCCCTTCGCGGCGTGAACTGTCAGGATTTGAACGCGTTCCGGGTCCGGTTCGAACTCCGCTTCTTTCTCCCGGACTTGATTTTCCAGGTAGCGGTCCAGCACGCGGGCAAAATCGAAGAGCGCCTGACGCCCTTCGCCTTCAAACGACCGCGCGATATCCAGGAGTTTTTCAATATTGGCGACGGATTGCTCGCCTCTCTGCCGAGACGCGGCTACCGCATACCATGAATGCTCCGCCAGGAGATTCTGAATAAAGAGCGATACGGGCAACCTGTTCGCCAGTTCCAACATGCGATTGAGACGCGCTGTAATAGCGGCGATCACCGTACCCGATTCACCCTCCAGGCCCCGCTGCATTTTTTCCCACAGGGTCGAGCCGTGGTTTTTCGATACGCGATACAGCAAGCCATCCTGGATATCGAAAAACGGCGACCGCAACACACCCATGAGGGAAACATCGTCGTGCGGAAGCATGAGAAATCGCAAGTAATTCGCGACATCCCAGATTTCCTGGGTAAGGTAAAACCCTCCCCCCTTGGCAACTTCGTATGGAATACCATAGCGCCGCAGGGAAGACAGAATCGCTGCAAGGTGGTCGTGTTTCCGCAAGAGAATGGCAACATGCCCCGGCTTGATGGGTTCCAGGTCGGCTTTAACCCGCACCAGCCGCGCACTTTCAAGCAACGCGGCAATGGAGCAACCGACGAGGTCCGCCTGGTTGTCGCTTTCCGTTTCATCCTCCACGGCGTACAGGATTTCCACCCTTCCGCGATGATCCTTCAGACGTCCGGGAATGCCCGGGATAAACGGCGTGTACGCAACCCCCAGATCCATTACCTCGACCGTGCCGAAGACACGGTTGATAAACGCGGCATTTTCAACCGGGAGCCGGAAGCTTTCCTGCAACAGCATGCAGCCTCGCTTTTCTTCGTCGGAGACCGACGTATCGTCTTCAAAGCCGGGCAACGGCGCCGTTATCGTCTCCTGCCTGCTGAGCACCGCTTCCCTCATCCGGTTAAACATCTCGACGTCGGCCCCGCGAAAACGGTAAATCGATTGCTTCGGATCGCCGACGACAAAAACGTTGCCCCGGGTGAGATCGGCGGTGATCGCCATGATGATCCGGTGCTGTAACGGATCGGTGTCCTGGTACTCATCCACCATGATATAGGGATACTCACGGTGAATTCTCTCCGCGACTTCCGGGCGTTCCAGCATTCGAAGAACGCGGTACTGGAGATCGTGGAAGTCCAACAGGTTGCGCTCTTCCATCCGCCGGGCGATGGCTGACCGGATCCTCGCAGCCATGCAGTAAGCCGTGAAGTGCTGATCCGCGAAATCCTGCAACGAAGCCTCGAGGCTCTGTCGGTCGTGCATGGCAAGCGCCTTCACCCGCTCCCGGCTTTCCTGCATCGAACGTAAAAGAGCATCGAGTTCAACGCCGGTTGAAGCGTTCCCGGAAAGGTTATTCTTGCGAAGCCCCTTGCCATCGTTCGTCATTACCAGCTTACACATCGCCGTGCACCACTGCGCCCGATCCACAAGATCGGCGCCGGGGTCCCATTTCCCAAGCATATCCCGGATGGATTCCGCCGCTTTTTCTTTGAACGCGCCTTTCCCGACCGCGTTCTCCAGCAAGGCGAACCAGGCAGGAGGGCGCTCCTGAACCTCGGGCATCGTGTACAACACGTCGTAGTACTTTTCCCTCAGGCTCCCGAACACCGACTGCACGCCACCTTCACAGTCCACCCAGGGAGGCAGCGACCGGTGATCTGTGGCGATGCTTCGAATAAGACCCGTGCCTTCCGCCCTTCCCTTGGCTCTGAACATCCGCGTCAACGGATCGTGGAGCGGATCATCCGTCGAACCGAGGACGGTTTCAATCTCTTCGCGAACAACGTCTGAAACGAGCAATTCCTTGTCCACGTCGCTGATAATGGAGAACCCGGGATCGACCCCCGACTCGACCGGATAATCGCTCAGCAAGCGTCGGCAGAAAGCGTGGATGGTAGAGATGTTGGCGATCAGTAGGGCGTCTGCGCACTGTTGAAGCCGTAACCGTTCCGCGGGGTCCACCCCGCTCATGCGGTTGCGCAATTCCTCGCCGATTTTCCTGACGAGTTCACCGGCGGCTTTTTCCGTGAAGGTAATGGCAACGATGTTCTGTGGAGGAACGGGATTCTCTTTCCGGGTAACGAGACGCAAGTAGCGCTCAACGAAAACGCGGGTCTTGCCGGAACCTGCGTTGGCCACGACCACGACGTGACGATCGTCGGTCAGCGCCTTCCTCTGGTTCGGGGTAAATTGTTCCTTCACTGCCGAGCCCGGCGCCTCGTTCAGCGGAGTACCAGGCATTTCCTGGTCAGCTTCCAGAAAGGCGAACGCAATACCAGCAAGTATACCCCGGATGCCGATCGCGCGGGCGTCCAGTCGGCCTGGTGAACCCCCGGCTCGGCGGGCCCCGAGTATATCGTCGCAACATGTCGTCCCAGCACGTCCCGCACTTCCAGGATGGCTCTTCCTCCCGCCGCCTCAACCGGGATCGACCAGGTCAGGCGCGTGGTTCGACCGGAAACAACCGGGTTGGGGTAGTTCCGCTCGAGCCGGAGACCGTGGGGACGAGAGACACCGGAAACCGACGTGGGCAGGCCGCAGCGAATCGCCTGCCCTGTCACTCCGTTGATGAGACAGCTCAGACTGTCGCTCGCGGACTTGAACCGGAGCATCCACACGGTTCCCCGGGGGACAACCGGCGTGGGAACGGGATTGAAGTACGCAAAGGCTTCACTGACCCGGCCGTCGGAATGCTGCTGGAGGAAGGTGCCGCCCCCACCGTTTAACGCGCTCTGAAGAGCCACGTCGCTGTCAACGTAGGGTTCCTTCAATTCCGGGAGGTTTTGTCCGCCGAGGCCAGGTATGGACACGCCCACCGGGCTCGGGATGACGGTAAGCTTGTTCAACACTTTGAACGCGAAATAGATGACCAGTGAATCGCGTGACGGCGAGTAACAAGTATATATCCACCCCGTGGCCTTGCCAGTGGCAGGATCGAGCGATGTTTCCATGCTCTGAATCTTCAGACGGTAAAAAATGATGCCGGTGAGGAAGGCATCCGAGGCGAATTCGGTCTGCGCCTTTCGCACGACATCGGCAACCGGCTCTTTGGCCAGCATGGGCTGCACGAGCTGGGCCTGGACGACAAGGGGCGATATGATCGCGAGAAAAACCAATAACAAGGTGAACCGTTTTGACCGTCGCTTCATGAGTGATGTCCATCGAATATTGAATACGAGTTACTCGCTGTCATGCGACATCTTCCGATACCGTTTCCATTTCCTGAACTCCGTCTCCATTCCCGTCCCGAAGATCCGCGGCAACTTTCCTGGGCACAAAACGGGCATTCTGTCCGAAATGAAGTTGCTCTTCCAGGCGGCACGACCAGACCAACTTGTCTTTCCACACGGTCATATCCGGGCAGCCGTCACACATGTTTGCCGATCCATCCTCCCCGATATCGATGGGCTGGATGATCATGATCGACTGGGTTCGCACGCCTTTGAAAAGGTTCAGGGGGTTCCTCAAAACGGACTTAAGGTACGCGCCAAGAACCTTCCGCACCCCGCGGTCGAACGGCCACAACAGCAAGGTCAGCTTCCCCCACTTGAGTATGCGCGGATGGGCGTAGGCGAGGTATTTCCCTGTAAACAAGTGGTTGCCGTTTTGCACAATCTCCATGAACTTCGGCCCAGCATAGCCGAGGATTCCCCGGCGGTTTCCAAAGCGTGTCGTCAACAGCCACTTGTACGTGTCAGGATCCTCCGTCCCGTTCAAAAAAGCGCAGGGCGAAAAGTCCGGGTAGATTTTTCGCACCTCGTCCACTACCACCGGCGCGGTGATATCCACGACCCGCTCTTCACGGGTCGCATAGGTCAGCTCTGCGAAATCGATTTTCCTGTCGCCGATGTAGTAGTCATATTCCTGGTCCAGGATGGCTTGCCTGAAAAGGATGAAGACCATGACATGCACGATATCAATATGCTCCCGGGCCCATTCCAGCATCTGGGGGACGTACTGCAAGGTATCTTCATACACGGTAGAATTGAACGCGCAGGAGATGCCGCCTTCCCGCGCCAGCATCTCGGCGTAATGGAGGCGCAGTTCGTTGAGCTCGAGCTCGGTTTTGTCTTTCCAATGCGGGCGCTTCTGGTGGCTGTCGATATGAAAGGTGAATCCGAAAACGCCCGCCTTCTTCAGTTCGTGCAGGAACTCCGAGGTAAGCGCGGCACCGTTGGTATTGATGATAGGTTTCAACCCGCGATCGTGGATATCACGGACGATTTCTACGATGTCGGGATGGACAAGAGGATCACCGCCCGCGATAGAAATTCCGTCGGCACGGCGCAGGCGTGAAAAAACGTCCAGGTCATGTCGAATCTCGCGCAATGATTTATGTTGGCCGGGGACGTTCTCCCGGTAGCATCCATCACAGTAGATGTTACAAGCCTGGGTAATCTCCAACCAGGAAATACTGTTATCGGCAAGGTTCCACGGCAGCCTGAAGAGTTTGGTAGGATCCAAGGTACGCATATAGTCTCCTTTCCTGTATTAATATATATTTCATTCAGTGGGTACGAGAAAAGCCCTCCAAAAGAACGACGGCATTCGATCTTTTGAACATTTTTCCTCGGTTCGATAGTCAACCTTGAAATCAGTACCTTGCGAAAAGGCGCAATTTTATCTAATATATTTTTTTCAGAGATTAAATGCTACTGATTAGTCTCCTAAATTATGCGTTCGATTCCTGCTCCTCACCAGTTCTCATTTGAAGCTCTCGTCACCGAGGTTAATTCCGTGGTCGATGATCTCCGGTGGCTTCATCTCGATTTGCGCATCCGCAACCAGTTCAACGAAGCGCTCCTGCATGACCACGGGACGGTGGAAGATTTTCTCGGCGAAGCCTTGGGACAAATGCGGAAAATGTTGGGAGCGGTAGAAATCTCCATATACCAAAGAGAACGGGGGCGCCTGCACACGCTGTACCATACCCTTGCCCCGCATATCCCCTGGGAATTCGATACCGCACCGTGGACGATGGACGCGGAGGCACTGTTTCAACGATCACGCCCGCGCAGTGATCCTCGAACCGAAGTGACGCACTACATCGTGGAAGGCAATCCCGTCAGCTCCATCTCCGTTCCCATTTTCATCCGTGACACCCTCTACTGCGTTTTCCAGGTTCTGTTCCAGTCCAGCAAATACATTGCCCGGCAACGACAGTTGATTGCCAGCATCTCCAGACCGCTCGGCCTAAGCATCGGCTACATCATCAACCAGTTGCAACTTCACCAACCTGCCGCACGCGCGGTGCAACAGAAAAAACGCTCACGGGATTTGCGCGATTCGCAACTTGGGATTTCCCTGGTGGACGCCATGCCG
>JAJRXL010000085.1 GCA_024276335.1 Bacteroidota bacterium | reverse complement strand
GGCGTGTAGGAATAGGCGACAAGCTGGATGGCGCGACCGAGGTTCTTCTGGGAATTAAAACTGCCCGCCAGGGCGTCCACGACAAAAGCAGTGAGGTAAACCCCGCCGATGGACACGAGCAGCGATATGATACCCGAAGCAATGCCATATGTGAAGGAACGAAATCCCAGGAATCCCACGACGCCGTACCCGATGATAACGGCCACCGCGGGAAGTATGGCCAGGGGTATCACGTAACCGGTCATGATTTGACCGACATTCGGTTCCTCGGCGCCGATGATCTCCCATTCTTCCTTGGGCTTAAGGATGATGTTCTTTGCTCTGTCAACAAGATTCATAGGGCCTCCTTGTTTGTTGGGTTACTGAATGAACAGCATAAAGACACGATGGTATTCGCGAATGGACTTCAGTTGAAGTTGTGGAGCTCAGGCATGATTCGAGATAGAAAGGTGTAATCTTCCTCGCGTCAAAAAATCACCTTTTTTTTCCGGAAAAACAACTGGAAATCGTAGAAATAAAACAGGCGGCGCGACGGCCGCCTGATGAGAGCGCAAAAACAGGTCACCTGACCTTCCGCGAAATCGACTTGGCCTGCATGAACAGGAGCAGGTAATCCCGGCCTCCGGCCTTGGAATCCGTTCCCGACATGTTGAATCCGCCGAAAGGATGTCCACCGACGAGCGCGCCCGTGCACTTGCGGTTAAAATAGAGATTGCCGACATGGAACTCCCGCCGCGCCTGTTCCATCTTGTCGGTATTCTTCGTGTACACGGAACCGGTCAGACCGTAGATCGTGCCGTTGGCGATTTTCAGGGCGTCGTCGTAATCCTTCGCCTTGATGAGAGCGAGAACGGGTCCGAAGATTTCTTCCTGGGCGATCGTATGGCTGGGCTTGACGTTTCCGATCACGGTCGGTTGAATGAACCAGCCCGGGCGGTCGATCTTCTCCCCGCCCGCAAGAAGTTTTCCCTTCTCCTTCAGCCCGATCTTGATGTACTTGAGAATACTCTGTTGCGCGGCCTTGTTGATGACCGGCCCCATGTAGGCGTTGGTCACCGGATCGTCCACCGTGATTTCCTTGACCCTGGCGACAAGTTTATCCGTGAATTCCTTGTACACCTTTTGATCGACGATCGCCCGCGAGCAGGCGGAGCACTTTTGCCCCTGGAATCCGAACGCCGACGTCAACACCCCGTTGACCGCATCATCGATGTCAGCCTCCGCATCGACAATGATGGCATCCTTGCCCCCCATCTCGGCGACGACGCGCTTGATCCATATCTGCCCCGGCGACATCCTGGCCGCCATTTCGTTGATGCGCAGACCGACTTCCATGGAGCCGGTGAACGAGATGAACCGGGTCTTGGGATGCTTAACCAGGTAATCGCCAACTGAGGAGCCTGGACCGGGCAGGAAGTTCAGGACACCGTCGGGCACGCCTGCTTCCCGAAGGATCGCGGTGGCCAGCCATCCCATCATGGGAGAATCGGAACTGGGTTTCAAGATCACGGTGTTCCCCGTAACGATGGCCGCAGAGGTCATGCCGACCAGGATGGCGAGGGGAAAATTCCAGGGCGGAATGACGATACCGACACCGAGCGGGATGTATTCCAGCATGTTCTTCTCGCCCTTCACCGGCGTCACGGGTTGCCTGGCCGCGTAGCGCAGCATCTCCCGGCCATAAAATTCCAGGAAGTCAATCGTCTCGGCCACGTCCGCGTCGGCCTCCGTGTAATTCTTTCCGACTTCGAGCACCATCCAGGCGTTCAGCTCGAACCGCCGCCTGCGCATGATACGGGCCGCTTTGAACAACACGTTCGCGCGTTCACGGGCAGGAGTAAACCGCCAGGACTCGAACGCCTTCAGCGCCGCTTTCATTGCCTGGTCGGCTTTGCCCATGTCCGCCTTGGTAAAGATTCCGATGACCTGCTCGGGATCAGCGGGATTCAGTGAGCGGAGTTTATCCCCCGTTCGCACGTTCTTTCCACCAATAACGAGGGGGTATTCCCGGCCAAGCTGCTTTCTCACCTTTGCCAGGGCCCGTTCCATTTTCCTGCGGTTCTCCACGCGGGAGTAATCAAGTATTGGTTCGTTTTGAAATGGTTTCGGCATGACTCTTCCTTTAGCTTGATGTTGGTGTAACGGCTTTTATTTCCCCTGCCACCGGGGATCGCGTCTTTCCATGAACGCGTGCATCCCTTCCTTTTGATCCTCGGAAGCAAACAGGAGATAAAAATTCTTTCGTTCGAACTCGAGTCCCTCGCTGAGGGAAGTCTCGTAGGCTTTCAGCACGGATTCCTTTGCCAGTCGCACCGCCAACGGCGGTTGCGACGCGATACGCCTGGCGAGCGCCATGACCTCATCCATCAGGACTTCCACCGGGACGACCCTGGAGACCAGGCCGCGGCGGTGTGCTTCCTCGGCCGACATTGTCTCGCCGGTCAGTACCAGTTCCATCGCACGGCTCTTCCCCACGATCCGGGTCAGGCGTTGCGTTCCGCCTCCCCCGGGAATCACGCCGATTCGGATTTCCGGCTGTCCGAATTTAGCTGTCTCCGATGCGATAAGGATATCGCACAGCATGGCGAGCTCACAGCCCCCTCCGAGTGCGTATCCACTCACAGCGCCGACGATAGGCTTATGAATGCGCTTCATGCGTTCCCACCTTGCGAACTGGTCACGGTGCAGCATTTCCATCGCCGAGGCATCCGCCATCTCCGTGATATCTGCCCCGGCGGCCCAGGCTTTTTCGTTCCCGGTCACGACAATACATAATACCGCATCGTCGGCATCAAACGCCTCAAGTGCGCTGACAATCTCCTCCATGCTTGCCCGGTTCAGCGCGTTGAGCACGTCCGGCCGGTTCATCCGGAGAATCCCGACCCGGTCTTCAACGCTGACAACAATATGTTGGTATTCCACGATGATTCCGTGTCTGTTAAAAGAGCCGAATCCGGGTGATGATGCCATTCTCCTGGATATCGTTCACAAGGCGGTTTACCTTTGACAGGGTACTGTCGATCCGATCGGCAAAAGTCGTATCGGAGACGAATTTCGCCAGCAGCCCACGGCTACCTCGAAGTTCCCGCAGCAAGGCGGTGAGCTCCCGCATTGCGCTGTCGCTGACGGCAAGAAATCCGTTGACGCGATCGAGAGAAGTTACGGCTCCCGGGCGAATGTCCCTGAGGAGCGAATCCACAGCCGAAGTAACGCTGGCAAGATTCTGGGCTATGCGACGCGTGTTTTCACGGTTCTCTTTCAGCATCAACCGCATCTCGGAAAAGACGCCGTTGATATTATTCAAAGTGGATTTCATGGAGAATTGCACCGCCGTATCGCCCAGGACGTTGTTCATGGATACCAGCAAGCGGTTGCTGTTGGTAAGCAGTTCTCCTGCTTCCTCGCGCGCGTCTCCAATCATGCGCAACGCGCCGGCAATGTCCGGGTTCACCGTGCCGGGAAGGATATTATCGGGGTTCCAGCGCTCTTCACTCACCCCCTGCCGGATTTCGACTTTCTTCCCCCCCATCAATTCCAGCATCTCGATGACCGGGTGGGCATCGACCGTGAGATAAACGTCGCCGCTGATACTAGCCACCACGAGTACCGAGTTCCCATCGATGATAACGCGATCCACCACGCCGACCTTGACGCCGTTGACCGAAACAGGATCGTTGGTCTTCAGACCAGCGCTGGTCGGAAACCTCATGGTGATTTTGTACTGGCTCGACATCACCGACCAGTTTTTCACCCACGCAAAGCCGGCAAAAAAGATAAAGAGACCGATCAACACGGTGATGCCGACCTTGATTTCAGTTGTTCGTGATTTCGTCATGCTTTCTTGTTACCTCCAAGGTCCATTCCTACTCCGAACGGCATGCAAGGTCGAAGTAATATCCAGTTGTCTTCACG
>JAJRXL010000084.1 GCA_024276335.1 Bacteroidota bacterium | reverse complement strand
GGTTACTCCTTACCACTCGCCGTTCTTTGCCTCGCAGGAAAACCTGACCCCGCGGGTCCGTGCGGAGCTGCAAAAGCTCGTTGACGTATCGTTCGAGGAACACCTCATGCGAGCTATGGCAAAAGCCGGTCCGGAGGAACTTGCAAAGCTGGAAGCCGCTTTTCCGGAGGTCTACAAGAAATTCGTAACCGGTGGGGTGCCGGTTTCCGGTGCAGGTGCCGGGGGAAAGACGACTGCGCCTCCCATTACCGAACCGCTGACAACAAAGTCCGATTTGGCGGCCGGCAAGACCATCTTCGAGACCAACTGCTTTACCTGTCACGGGAAGCTGGGCGAGGGTGGTATCGGTCCGAACCTGACCGATGAGTATTGGATACACGGCGGCACCATTGCCGATATTGTGCACATCGTCAGGAAAGGCGTTCCTGCAAAAGGCATGATTGCATGGGAGCGGACGTTGTCACCGGATGAAATCGACCAGGTCGCCAGCTACGTTTTCGTATCCCTCCGGGGGACAAATCCGCCCAACGCCAAGCCGCCGCAGGGCCAGAAGGTTGCTTCCGCGCCCGCGGAACAAGGACAGCAATGACGATCGATGTTTGTTCATCGATACATTTGGGCGATCCCGAGGTGAAAGGAAATTCCATTTAACGAAAGTGCGGCAGGGAGTGCTATACCCGGTGCCGCGAAATGAACATTGTGAGTAAAGAAAACGACACTTCTGCGGATACGGAAGCGGAAGAATTTACGTACCGCGACCGTGTGGCGACGATTGACGACGAGGGGAGGAGGAAGTGGATTTTTCCCAAGAAACCGTCCGGGCGGTTTTTCGCTGCGCGTACGTACCTGAGCTGGGTACTACTCGCCTTTCTTTTTGCGACTCCGTTTATCCGCGTCAACGGCCAGCCCATGATTCTGATCAACATCTTGGAGCGGAAGTTCGTGCTGTTCGGCATGGTGTTCTGGCCGCAGGATTTCCACATTTTCGTCTTGATCATGATCGCGGTGATCGTGTTCATCTTCCTTTTTACCGCGGTGTACGGCCGTTTGTTCTGCGGGTGGATTTGCCCACAAACCGTCTTCATGGAGATGGTGTTCCGCAAGATCGAATACCTTATCGAAGGGAATGCCCGGAGGCAAAGGGCACTGCGCGCCCAGCCCTGGGACGCGGAGAAGCTGTTCAAGAAAGGTCTCAAGCACGCGATCTTTTTCGGATTCTCATTCGTTATCGGGAACCTGTTCCTTGCCTACATTATCGGCGTCGACGAGCTGTACACGATAGTCACCGATCCACCTTCCCGGCATCTGGGCGGGTTCGTCTCGATGCTGGCATTTTCAGGCACGTTCTACTTCATTTTTGCTTTCTTCCGCGAGCAGGTCTGCACACTCGTCTGTCCGTACGGGCGCCTGCAATCCGTGTTGCTCGACGAAAACTCCATCGTTATTTCTTACGATTTCAAGCGGGGCGAGCCGCGGAAGCGGTTCAGGAAAAGCGAGGCGCGGGCAGGTGCGGGCGACTGTATCGATTGTCGCCAATGCGTGGCTGTCTGTCCAACGGGGATTGACATCCGGGACGGAACACAACTGGAGTGCATCAACTGCACGGCCTGCATCGATGTGTGCGACGAGGTCATGGACAAGGTCGGTTTGCCAAGGGGATTGGTGCGGTATGCGTCGCATAACAGCATCGAGACCGGCCGGCGAAAATTATTCACGACAAGAGTCATTGGCTACACAACCGTCTTGGCCGTTCTCATGGGACTGGTTCTCTTTTTCCTGACCGGCCGGGGTGACGTGGAGACAACAATACTTCGGGCATCCGGCACGCTGTACCAACTCAAGGGTGACACGGCGGTTACGAACCTCTACACGTTAAAAATTGTGAACAAAACCTCCGGTACGATCCCGGTTATGCTACGGTTGCTTCGCCCGGAGGGTATTCTGACGTTGGTTGGAACTGATCTCGTGGTTCCACCCGACAGTCTTGCGGAGTCAGCGTTTTTTGTCGAGCTTCCGCTGGGCAGCGCACCGGGATTGAAAAACGAGATCGAAATCGGCGTATACACGGGAGCGCAACTCCTGGAAACTGTAAGCACAACATTCATGGGACCCGTACGGTAGGAGTGGTTATGAAAATGAAAATACATCCCTGGGCTCTCGGCATCGGCATTACCATAAGCGTGTTTGCCGGGGGCATCATCATCATGAGTATCGGTGTGAGCGGAGAGCATTTCAGCATGGTCACGGACCGGTACTACGAGCGTGGACAATCGTACCAGGAGCACATCGATATGCGGGACCGTGCCATGCGACTTGAGGAACAGCCGGAAATCATTTACGATCCTACGGCGAGGGTTTGCACGATCGTGTTCCCGGATTCCCTGCGCGGAGAGTCGCTTTCCGGTTCCGTCTATTTCTTCCGCGTGTCGGATTCCCGCCAGGACTTCGATCGTTCGCTGCGCCTGGAGCCGGACGGAAGGCAGGAATTCGACGTGGCCGATCTTTCCAGCGGTCCTTGGGTCGTGAAACTCAGGTGGAACCACGGGAACGAGGAGTACTACCTCGAGAAGCGGATTTACATCAATTGAATTGACCGAAGGGAGTTCAGCATCATGATCATCTGGTCGGCGTTTCTTCTCGGCCTGCTCGGCAGCCTGCACTGCGTCGGCATGTGCGGTCCTATCGTGCTCATGCTACCCGGCTCGCAGGCGGGACGAACGAGGTTCCTACGTTCCCGCGCGCTGTACAACGTCGGCCGGATAGTGACCTACGTTTTCATGGGAGGAGTCGTCGGGATGCTGGGACAGGGTGTGGCGTGGGCCGGGTATCAAAAAGTACTGGGAATCGTTGCAGGTTCGCTCATGATTCTCAGCGTTACCGTTCCGGAGCGCTGGATCGAAACCGCGGTTCGCTCACTGGGTCTTCAACAATGGCTGGGAAAACTACAGGCTCGCCTGAAGAGCCTGCTGGAAACCGGGACGGATCGGTCGCTTTTCCTCGTGGGCGTCCTGAACGGTTTTCTACCCTGTGGGCTGGTCTATTCCGCGCTGGCCGGTTCGCTTGCCGCCGGTTCGGCGCCGGGCGGCATGCTTTTCATGGCCCTCTTCGGGCTCGGTACCGCGCCGGCACTCCTGGCCACGGCCATGGCGGGCAGCATCATTTCCGCCGGTCTGCGTCGCAAGATCACCCGCGTGGTGCCAGTGGGAGTCGTGCTCCTCGGACTGTTGTTCATCCTCCGCGGATTGTCGCTCGGCATCCCTTTTCTTTCTCCGGATCCCGATAAAATGAAAAGCGGCCACCAGCATCATTCCATGGTCGATCGATCAACTGAACCACATCTCGAGGCCCCGCCTGCGGGGGCTGCAACCAGTATCATTCCATGGTTGATCGATTAATCCCTCCTTTCGCTTCTCATCGCTTTCGCTTCTCATCGCTTTCGCTTCTCATCGCTTTCGCTTCTCATCGCTTTCGCTTCTCATCGCTTTCGCTTCTCATCGCAGACCAGCCACTCTCCACATGACATCCCCGGGCACGCGGGGCACGGCGTCGCCGTATCGTTCCATGAGGCGGATTTTCCGCTCCAGGTGTTTCCCGAAATTCCTGTCATAGATGAACGTGGTCTCCTTGTCCGCAGAGACGGCCATGAACTCTGTTTTTCCCTTCTTCCACAAGGCCAGGAATTCCCTCGTATTGCGGATTTCGTCCTCGACCATCTCACGGAGTTCTTTCCGGTATTTCACGCGAAGGCCGGGATCATTCGTCTGGAGGTAGCCGTGAACGCAGGCGATCCACACCCACACGTTGCGGTAAGTGGTCATCCAGCACTGCAGGGCCTCCGCGCGCTCCCGCTGATCGCGGAAGATCTCTGCTACCGCCGATTCAATCGGTGCATGTTCCTTTTCCTTGAGCAGCGCGACAGCTTTCCGCAAAGGCTCCCGGGCATGCCTGTCGATGCGCTTTACCGCCTTCCGTGCTTCCGCCTTTGTCATCAACGTGAAAAGGACGTCGCGACTGAAATCGAAGCGGTTGGGGTTGTGATGTGTGGCCAGGAGCGGCTCTTCGTAGTACCGTCGGCTCTTCTCCGGTATCAGCTCGATGTCCGGAACCAGGGGGCGCACCAGGATGCGGTACCAGACGCCCCATGAGAAGTACAACGGCGGTGGCATGAAGCCCCGGATGCTGCGTTCGACAAGCCGCCATGCCGAAACAAGCACAGGGACGTGTCCGGAACCGACCCTCCGCGCCGAGATGTGCCGGAGGACGTCGTTCGGATTCAACGAAGGATCGAACTGGAAAGCCCGAGCGATTTCCTGCCCGAGGTTCCAGGGAACGGAAGAAGGAGGTGCGATTCCCCCGAGGT
>JAJRXL010000083.1 GCA_024276335.1 Bacteroidota bacterium | reverse complement strand
GATACGTGACAGGCGTTTTCATCTCCGATTGGATAACTTTTCCGTCTTCAGAAAGGCTCGACACGCGGTACTCGTAGGTTCTCCCTCTTTGCACTGTCGTATCCAGCCATCGTACGCCCAGGGCAAGTTGTACGGGCAACATCTGCGATAACATGCCCGCTGATTGCAATTCGCGGTTTGCTTTAATCCGTTCCCACAGGCGTGGTGTGTTTATCGTAATACTGTTCAACTCCGGGAAGTAATAATACTGTCGAGAGATCCGGTCATTAAGCTCTTCAAATGACGTCGGTCCGGCAACTTCGGCAAGCACCTCCCAAGAGGAACCTTTTTCCCTGCGCTCAACGCGGTACGCGCGGAGGGCGTTGCCATCGGCCGCCCCGGGAAGAATAGCTTTCCCGCACGAGATGAATGCGCCGCGTGGTCCGGTAAATACTTCCTTGGAGGACTGAGCAAGTGTAATGGAGGTGAGTAGTATCGCGAACAATGTGAACGGCATTATTTTCGTCTTCACGGTTCGGACGTTCCTCCATGAGCAAGGAAATGACGCCATTTGCGATCGACGATGGAAGATTATCAAGCTGGTTCCTTTTGTATATTTCTCGCGCATGGCGACCTCTCACTTGAGATAGAATTTGAAGTACTTGTCGTCCGAACCGACGTAGGCTTGCATACCGAGAGTGATGGAAGCGCTGGCGGATGACTTGTCACAAAGGGAACAACAACAGTCGGAATCGCATATTCCCCAACCTGCGTATGACGACCCATACAATGTGAATGGGAAATCCCCCATGACGTACCACTCTCCGTTCGATTGGTACATGCCTTCGATGTACGGGTCGATCAGTATGCCGGCGGAGAGTCCGCCGCAGGCGATACCGATAGAGCCCCCAACCCCTGCTTCGATATTTGCTATGCCTCGGATGGAAACGAAATACGTGTTTACCGCACCGAAATTCATGCCGAAGCGAGCATTTGCGCCGACCTGACAGATGAGGTACGCGGACACGAGGCCGAAGTCGAAATCGAAATTCGGACAGAAAACCGGTGGAGGAAATTTCGCCAGGCCCTCGAAGAAGAATCCACGGAATTCGTGGAATTGCTGGGGGAGTCCCTTGTTCTTGTAGGAGTATTGTTTGAACTGGTTGAGCTGCTCCGGTTCAAGGTTGTAGTTTCCGACCGCGAAAGCAGCGGTTCCATCAATCTTCGGGTTGGGCAAGGAGAAAGTGGCGGCACAGAAGAAGTACCATCCTTTGCCGGTTCCGCTGATCAACAGTGTGGCGTCCCCTTTTACCTTCGTGCCACTGAGGTCTTGTTCAACGTGCAAATGTCCTTCGATGCGTTCCTTTGGAAAATTATACACGAGCTTGATGTCTCCGAACGGAGTCTCGATGTTATCGACGCCGATTTCCTGGTTGTTGGCGACGATATCGCCCTGGACTTCGAAGCGGAGACGTCCGCCCTGGTTGTTGTTCTGCAAATCGCCCTCGAACCAGAAATTCGCCCATTGCTGATTCTGAACTTGCATCGCCCCTTCCACGGCAGTCATCTTGGTGTTGGGATCGCTTCCGACAACGATTTCCTGGCCGTCGTCCACGATGATATGAGTCTTGGGCAACGTCCGGTGCAGCATGGCGTTGAGGGCGAATGCTCCTTCTTCAGACACGATAACCTTGCTGTGATAGCCCTGGTTGTCGAAGACCTGGGGCGCGTTCCCGGCGGTGACGAACTTGATATTGACGCCGTTGACGGCGATCGTGTGTGCGATAGGATCCGGCGTAAAGACGAGAGCGTTATTCTTCTTGCTGTAGGTGGCAATGAAATTCTTAACGGGAAGGTTGGGGATGTTGAGGTCAAGATTTCCCGCCACCTGCATGAGGTCGCTAGTCGGAAAGAACTGGTTGATCTTCCAAGCGCCGACTTTGTAGAGTGTTACGTTGTTACCGTCGGCAACGGTGAAGTTTTTCGATCCGGTGGCCCTGAGGTAGATGGATTGAAACTTGATCTTGTCCTGCGGATTCAGTCCGGGAAATCCACCGAGGTATCCGCAGTCGTCCTCTCCTTGCAAAGGCGAAATGGCCAGGGCCCAATGCCCTGTTTCGCTCTCGATCCCAAAGTCAGCCGTGCCGGTGACCTGCAAGGATTTGAGGCCCGCGATGGGAATGTTCTGGGCGTCAAATGCTCCCATGAGAAGCTGGTCCGGAAAGAGCTTCATTCCCGTGAAATTCACGTTCATGGGGCCAAGGTCGGCATAACCGCTATTCAAGGTGACCCCGTTGTGGTTAATCGTCCATGATTTGACGTAGAGGCTCCAGTCCGCTTCGAGGGGGATGGATAGGGAGGAGTTTGAATGCAAAGTCTCGACGGAATTTTTGTGAAGCCGGAGATTTCCGACATAGAGAGCAACATCCGGGTTCTCGATCGAGGAAATATTACTGTGGATGGTCGTAGCCAGGCTGAGTGTATCCTGGTTGAAGAACGAGTTGGAGGAATCGCTCTTTGCCGGGAAATCGTACAATTCATACGATAGCCCCGAGCCGTCTTCCGCAAGTACAAAGAAACCGCGTGGATCATTGTGAGGTGTGCTTTCATCGGAAGTAATGGCGGGAATAATCATTCCACCCGGCATATCGAGTGTCGTCGCTAGGGCAAGGAGACTGGTGCCGAAATCGATGGACCCTCCGGGAAACGTGAACGATGCCGGGTCGAGGAGAACCTTTCCTGTGATTTCTCCCCTGGCAGTGGATTTCCGGACCTGGATGCCGTTGGTCTGATCGCGTTGGTACGCTTTATACAATCCGGAAGCGGATACCGTCCACTCGTTCACCATTGTCGTGACCGGCATCACGGCCGGTTCCGCCATCGGAATTCCCTGCATGTTTGTTTCGGTGGACGGTTTAATTCCGATTGCGTCGAAAGGCAGGGAACTCGTTGCATCGAAAGGAGAAAACTGGTCGTTGCCCGGCAGGCTCACGAAACTTCCGGCAATCATGACTTCCTGACCCACGGAATCCAGCGAAATGATTTCGATGGGGAAACCCAGGAGGTGTGTGATATCCATGTCGTTGTATGCAGTGAGCTGAAAATCACGAGTCGTGGTCTGACCTTTTAAGATGGTCGCCTGTGCGGTATCACCGATATACTGGCTTTTTGATTTCGCGGCTTTGAATACGTGCATCCCGGCGGGAATCCCGTGGAGGATATACTTTCCGTCTGCGTCGGTCACAGTCTGAAGAGGGGAGGCGTCGGCCGGGTTATCGTACAGCGCGACGCGGGCACCCGGGATGGGGACGGTACCGACTTTTACCGTTCCCGAAAGCGCACCACCGAGCTTGAGCGGGACTTCGAGGAATGTCCACGTTTTGCTTTCATCGATGGCGGCGGAAACGGTTTTCTCCACGTAATCGGAGTTATCCGGGCCGCGAACGCGTACGGTGGCGTTATCGCTCGGCGATGTCCAAACGAAATAGGAGACACCGTCGGTGTCGATCGAATCGGGTTTCGCGTCATTTACCCGTATGATTGCCTCTTCGATGGTTGTCGTGACGGTGTTGCCGGGAGCGTATTTGTTCTTGGAAATCTTGCTTTTCCAGCTCTTGCTGACCCTGGGGACCACCGTTACAGCGCGCACGGCAAGGCGGTGTTGCTTGATGTAAACCGTGAACTCGCCGATGTCTTTGGCGTCGAACGGGAGCTGCACCATAAGGGTTTCAGGATAGTACAGGGACTGGTTGTCGGGTATAATGAACATCTGATTGATACCGTGCACGGCGGGGGTAGCAAATTCTTCGTCGAAGTCAAGGGCAACCATCGTGACTCTCTTGTTCTTGAAGCTCTTGTTCCTGAACATGCTTGACGAGCTGCTTTTTATGACGATTTTATTTGCGGTCGCCTTCTTTTTCCGTTGTAACTGAATAAGCTTTTTCTTTTTGATTTTCTTAGTGGTATGAACCCACTCGCCTTGCCCGATACGTACGTTTGCCGATACGGGCCGTCCAAGTTCATCAATGATCCGCCCGTTCACGGTAAGTGCGGGTACTAGTTGAACCGTTGTATAAAATTGCTGGCCAAGTTCGACAAAGATGATATCCGACTGGTATTTCTTGAAGCCGCACTTTTCAACTTTGACAACGTAGAATATTGCTTTCGCCTCCGGGAGTTCTCCGGTTGGGTCCAGGTTGTCGAATACGCAACCACCGGAATCATTGGTCATTATTGTTCTGATCTTCCAAAGTCCGATTGAGAAACCCCAGAGAGTCACCTTCGCATTCTTGATTGCCTGCAACGTATTATCGCTTCTGTAAACACGACCCGCGATACGAGGTTTCATCGGTTTTACCTCTGCAAGTACCGTCGCATACATGGCCCCAGGATTATATCCCTTGTTGACTATGGCGTTATCCCAGACCATCCCATTCCCGGCTTCGTCTTTTTCACCCATGAGAAAGCCGAACCTGAACGTCTTCCATACCTTGCGATAGTAGTAAACCCCCTCCGCCGGAGAAGAAACTATCACGGTGTACTTGTCGCTTCCTCCAACATTCTTTGCCAAGTACTTGAAGGTAACCTTCCCTTCCGCATTTGTTTTGCCCTGGGCGATGACTTTAGCCCCGAATACCTTTAGCATGAGAACATCATTCACTGGTTGGTACGGCTTGAGTTCGCCTTATTCCGGGGGGACGTCGTACGGCAGATTCACCCGGACGATCCTGACGTCCATGTTGGGAAGCTGGTTTCCTTTCACCTTGTCCTTGACGCTGACGGTGACCGAGTAGGATCGGACGAGAGAGTAAAGAGTTCCCACGTCAAGGATTTCGCCCGGTTGTACTTTGAACTCGTCGGATGGACTCAACAGGTGTGGATCGTCCACCATGATTTGGTAATAGCGATACAGGTCTCCTGTCAGGTAGTTCTCGAACTCGTTGCCGCCGCAATGGATGAAAGCATCTTTCAGGATTCTGCCGGTTGAATCCTTGGCGAAAAAGGTGAACTCGAATGTACCGTCCGGGTTCGTGGTAGCTGTGGCCACGAGTTTTTCCACGTCAAATATTTTTCCGCTTACGCTGAATGGATAGAAGCCACAGTTCGGATTGCTTTTCGTACGCAAGTAGAGTTTCAAATGAAGACCGCCGAGAGGGAGGTTCTCTTTCAAGGTTACGGTAGTAGGCGTAAAAGCTATCTTCTTCTTTGATTTGCCGGCTTTTATCCCCTGGACTCCTTCCGGTTGAGGGGAATTGCTGTCTGACAGGGGTGGTTTATTTTTATTGCTCTTGTAAATTATTGATCTTGGCGTGGGAATTGCGTTCTTGTAAAACGTCGTTCGTAGCTTTCCCCGGATCCTGGTCATTCGTGAAAAAACAAAGTTCTGAGAAATCCCGGTCTTGATGCCAACGGTCGTTTTTTCCTTTGTGGCGATATCTTTCAACACAGTGAGAGTTGTCGTGCTGTAGGTAAATGTCCAGGTCTCGCTTTTCCCGTCATTGGTAAAAGTGAATTTACCCTGGGGATCGAACGCGCGAACACGCCAGGCGTAACTCTTTCCCTTCTGCAACCTGGGGTCGGAAGGCAGGAATTGGTACAAAGGAAGCGACGTTTCCCGTACCAATAAGGGGATATTTGTTTCCACCGCATTAACGGTATTTCGCTGTTCCGCACGTAATTCGACCAGGCGAAGTTCATACCGCGCGAAGCTGCCTCTTCCCATTGCAACATGTGACCACTGAAACGTAGGCGCCGCCTTGACGGCACTTTTGTTAGCTGGGACGATGAGTGAAGGAGGGGAGAGCCGGCGTATCATGAATCGGGAACAGGCTTCCGGGGAGAGTGGGTTGTGCGGCGAATCGTACGCGACGATTTGAACGCATATCCGGAAATTGTCATCGGGCAGCCTGCCGCTCTGAATGACCTGCTGCCGCGTGGGGCCGATATACCGCACGGCATCCTTGTCCAGGATATGCGCGTCTGCCGCGGTGAGAATCGTAACGCCGGGAGGTAGATCGACGGGAGGTATGGAGCCATCCAGCTTGGTTTCCGCGACCTTGCCACGGGTGTCACCTTCGATATAACCTTTGAATCGCACGGAATGGCTCGTACCGGTGGGGTTCGTGACTATCAGGCGGACCGTATTTGGGTCCGATTTCCAATCCGAGATGAACGGTGAGGGATTTGGGGCCATCTGCATGGAAACGCTTAACTGGGCCATGGAAGTAAACGGCATACCCAGGAATATCCCCAGGATGCAAAGCGTAGCGGTTTTCCTCATGATTGCTCCTTGTTGGATGATCGGAAGGTGTGCGTGGATGCGCGCGATGAGTCCGTCGGAGAAGCGGTTGGTCACTACCATTATTTCATACCAAAAGAAAAGGACCTCGAGTACTGCAAACGTGTCTGCGTTCCGCTGTACGATGTGCGGGACGTGGTTGCAGCCTCGTAGGTATTGAATTGGAAATACAAGTCTAAAGCATCTGCGTTGGTTACTTTATATCGGAGCGAGACCGTGACAAGGTTTTGCACATCTGTTGCGCTTTCCGTGGAAGCCTTGGTAAAGTTCAACGTGTATTGTAGTGAAGCATAGAGCGAATTGTCGAAAAACGGCTTCGTGCCGCCGATGCTGACGCCGGTTATGCGATTTGTCAGGTAGGCCGTGTTCATGTCCGTGTATTGAAAGGAAGCGCTGAATCCCAAGCCGGTGGACAACGTGCCGGAATAACTGAGCATTGCTGTGAGTACGTCGTTATTGCTCAACGCTCCAGTGAGGATGTTCCGGTCCGCGTATTCCTGGCGCGTGATATAGAGCAGGATGAAGTGCTGCATGGTTCCGGTTATAAAGCTGTATCTCGGGGAAAGGGAAAACGACTGGGTTACATTCTCCACACGCGTGGAATCATTCACTTGCAGCGCGGCTGAACGGTTGTTCATGCTGTAATTGGAATACGCGGCATCAACGCCGAAGGACGAGGACGGCATCCAGTTGATATTAGCCGAGCTGATGATCCGTCTTGTTGTGTAGGCAAGGTTATTGTACAAGTTGTCCCACTGAAGGCCGATAGATCCCCCAGCGCGCAGTTTGCCGCCGGCGATGATGGCGGTCGGAGCAAACGTCACTTCCTCCTTGTCGTTCTGGATGTACAGTACGCCCATGGATTCATATTCCGGTTCCACGCGTGCGTATTCGAGTCGCCCGATAAATACTTCGGAGCGGTAGGTCACCGATGTCTTCATTGCGAGGTTGAATCGCGTGGAAAGCCGTTCGGTGAACAGCCCGAGATGGAGCAGGGGATTCCCGGACAGGTCGGTCTTCGGGAGACGGGTGTCGCGGGACATGAAACTGCCTGCAATCTCGCCCGCCAGGGCCAGCCGACCATCCAGGAAGCTCAGCATTCCGTTGAGACCAAGAACAAGGTTTTCACGCGGGTAAACAGCGCTCCTGGTAGGCACGATCGAGAGAGAAGTGGAATCGTCCCAGGCATGGAGTAGGTTGATGTTGAAGAAATTTTCCTGGCTTCCAAAACCGATTTTCGTTGCCCATCCCATCTGTTTATATACAGGTATGATGCCAGCCAGCGTATCCTCGTCCACGCTTCTCCGCAATCGACCGTATATCGCGCTGGCATGGAACCAGGAAGCGTCAACTTCGAGTCCGCCGCCGAGAATCAAGGCATCGGACAGGGAGTAATCGGAAAAACGCAGGGTGCGGTATCCGGCATGTAGCGTCAGCCATTTGTACCGAGGACTTACCCCGAACTGGTTGAACGGTTGGTTGAATGAACGTTCTTCCGTTGACAGGACGATGCTGAAAGGGAGGTCGATACCGTAGATGCTCAACGTAGGATTAAAGTACATCCGGGCGGTATTGACGGGTCTGTTCGTGGCAAGGCCCGGGATAGAGTAATTCTCCGCGCTGGTCACCAGTGAACCGGTAAGGGTTACGGGCGGCGTATCGGGATTGGAAAGGTCCTGGGCAGTTGCACCGACAGTCAGTAAAAAGGGAATGATAAAGAGGGCAAGTTTGATAGCGTGGTGCTCGATGCATGAAATTGCATGCATTGTTTCTGAGGCAAGCCGATTTGTTACCGACGCGAACACGCCGTCATTTGGAATTATCATGGATACATTGAAGCCGATATGAGAAGGTTGACTTTTATGAGAAGGTTGACTTT
>JAJRXL010000082.1 GCA_024276335.1 Bacteroidota bacterium | reverse complement strand
TATCCGTATAAGTGCCGCCGTTTTTCTTTCCATAAAAAACGATCGCGTCGCTTTCGTCAAACGTGCCATCATCCAGACCGAAAGCCTCGAATGGAACGGGCTTACCCCTGACCAGGAGTTGAAGGGTTCCGACATCAAGCGCAGACGGCTGGATGCCCGCAGCAGACAACGAACTGGCCGTTATCCTGTACAAACCGTCCACGGCCACCGGCAATTTCAGGTACGTATTGACATTGTTGTACCAAGACGTGACAGCGGATGCGGGGGGCATACTTCGCCATGCCTTGGCCTGTTCATAATTCGGAAAGAGCTTTCTATACACCGGTTCGAAATGCGGGTCCTCCCGTACTGACGCAGTTGATACAGAACTGTTTTCACGAATGTTGAAGCGGGCACGGATTTTCCTGTACAAAACCCATTGCGATTTATCATCCAGTGCGAGGGGGCGCACCTTAACCCTGGCAAACCGCTGGTATCGAATCCATGCGTATCCGGTAATTGTTACCGCTTCTTGACCACCCAACCCTTCAGCCATGACAAAAGGGCTACCGATGGATGGAATTATTATCGGGGTCATTCTCTCCACGCTCTCGATGGTAAGCTCCCCTGACGAAGGCACCGCCACACTGAATTCGAAAACCAGTTTGGGGCCCAAAGATCGGGTCGTCGCCCGATCGATCGATGGTTCACCAGTCTCCGCCGAGGACGGAAAAAGCGCATCCCTGGAAAAAGTGAAATCAATTACAATCTGACGTTGAGTTGTACTGTGAAGTATGGCCTTTTGCGCTAGCGTGGCGCTCGTCCAAACAATGATGAACACAAGAAGAAGTATTCCAGAAACCAGCGGTCGCATTTGCGCCCTCTCGATATTTGTTTCCATACTGACTTGATAAAATGGTTTTCGTTTGCCCATACGTATATAAATGTATTTCCATCGGAGTTCATATGCTACTTATTTAGTGCTACATCCAGCAAATATTTCACCAGGAGCAGCGCCCCGTAGAGATGGTTCATTTGCCGTACCAAAGCTTTTCCCGTTGCCCACATCGTTCAGGTTGCGTACTTTGTGCTGAATTTGGCTACGAGGTTTTTCACTTCCTTTATGTGCGGTATTACAGGCATTCTTCAGTTTTCGACTACAACGGATAGCATTCCGGAACAGATGCTTCACCGCATGGGCGACGCTATTGCTCACCGTGGCCCGGATGATGCCGGGATATACCTCTCGCCGAACCAACATCTCGGCTTTAGTTTCCGCCGTTTGTCCATCATTGATCTCTCCCAAGCCGGGCATCAACCCATGCTCACTCCGGATGGCAATACCTGCCTCGTGTTCAATGGTGAAATTTATAATCACCGTGCGCTGCGCCGCCAACTCGAACAAGTGGGATACCGTTACCGCTCGCACACCGACACAGAAACTATCCTGTATGCGTTCGATTACTGGGGAGAGTCATTTATCGAACGACTCGACGGAATGTTCGCCATCGCCCTGTGGAGTGAAGAAGAACAAGTCCTGCGTCTGTTTCGCGACCGAATCGGGATAAAACCCCTGTACTATACCATTCAGGATCAGCGCTTTATTTTCGGCTCCGAAATCAAGGCCATCCTCGCGACGCCTTTCATCTCGCCGGAAGTTGATACGGAGGCGCTCTATCACTACTTGACTTATATTCACACACCATCGCCACTGACGCTGTTCAAAGGTGTGCGAAAACTCGAGCCGGGATGCATGTTGAAGATAACATCGCAAGGATCGGTTTCCAAGAAAGCATATTGGGACATTCCATCATCGCCCTCCCGCGTTATGGACGTCGAAAATGAAGACGCGGTATGCTCACGCCTGAAATCCCTGCTGATCGAATCCATTGAAAAACGTATGATGTCCGATGTCCCGTTCGGCGTCTTTCTCAGCGGCGGAATCGATTCCAGCGCCAACGTGGCGCTCATGGCGCAGCTCATGGATCGCCCGGTGGAGACATTCAGCGTCGCGATCAAGGGCCAAGAAGACACGAACGAATTCGCCTGGGCTCGTAAAGTCTCGCGGTTGTTTGGAACGAACCATCACGAAATCATTATCGACGATGCCGGTTTTCTCGACCTGCTGCCTACAATCATACGTCATCAGGACGAACCGTTGGCCGACCCCGTGTGTTTTCCCCTCTACCATGTATCAAAGCTTGCCCGTGACAACAACGTCATCGTGGTGCAGGTTGGTGAAGGCAGCGATGAGCAGTTCGCCGGATATGAGTCCTATCATCGGATGCACGTGTTGATGACGCGTTGGCGTTGGCTGTCCCGACTTCCGAAATCACTTCGACAGGGTCTTTATTCCGCCCTGATACCATTGTTGAAACTCAAAAAAGTTGACTATCGGCAAAACGTCATTCGAAACCTGCTCGACGGGGAACCAGTGTACGTCAGCAACGCGGTTGCTTTCTACGATCGTGAAAAGACCCGGTTGCTGGCATCGACCGACCTCGCCCAGGAACAACACGCCTCGTCTATTGCGCTCATGGAAGTAGCGGTGTCGAAATTTTCCGCGCAGCATCATCCGGACATTCTCGCCCAAATGATTTTCTGGGAATTAAAAAATCGACTGCCGGAACTGCTTTTGATGAGGGTTGATAAAATTACCATGGCCAACAGCATCGAAGCGCGTGTGCCGTTCCTGGACCACAAAATCGTCGAATTCTCCATGAGCATTCCGGAAAAACTGAAATTGAAAAACGGTGTGACGAAATATATCCTGAAAAAATCGCTTCGTGGCCTGCTTCCCGACGAAATCATCGACAGGAGAAAAATCGGTTTCGCGGGATCGGGGAAGAACATGCTCACTCCGCAGATATTTGCCCATGCAAAATCACTTCTCCTCCATCCGCATCACCAGTACTTCAATAAAGAGTACGTATCGGAACTTTTACACGAGTACGAACGGACAGGGATAAATTACACCCCCCAGATATGGACCCTGTATAATTTCGAGCTGTGGCACCGGTACTGGATAGAAGGCGATACGACCTTACGATTGTAATCACTCGCGACTGTCAATCGTTATCCGCATTAAACGTGCCACGCCAATGTTCCCTTTCATTTCGCACGCGCTCATTGCAGAGTAGCCTCCGCTTTCCGTATGTTTCATCACGATGCACGCGGTTGAGCTCGATACTGTTTCCTTTTCATACAACCATACGGAAATCCTCCGTACGCTTGATCTCGCCATCGAAACCGGGCAATTCTTTTCCATCATCGGCCCGAACGGTGCGGGCAAAACGACCCTCCTGAAAATCATCCTCGGTCTGCTGACACCCGATAAGGGAACCGTCCGATTAAACGGGCGGAATGTCGCGACAATGTCCGTGTTGGATCGCGCCCGGGAAATCGCTTACGTTCCCCAGCAGGAACACGTACTGTTTCCCTTCAGCGTTCGCGAGGTTGTCATGATGGGCCGTTCGCCATATCATCGCGGTCTCGGCTTCGAACGCGCGCGCGACAAGGAAATCACCCGTCGATCGATGGCCTTGTGCGACATCATCGAGATGGCCGATCGTCCTTATCCGAAACTTTCCGGTGGTGAGCAGCATCGTGTAACCATTGCCCGGGCTCTTGCCCAACAAACACCGGTCCTCGCTCTCGATGAACCGAACGCTCACTTGGATCTGCATCACCAGGTCTCCCTGTTCGATCTCCTGCAAACACTGAACCGTCATAAAAAGAAAACTATCATCTGCGTCTCCCACGACATCAACCTGGCAGCAACTTACAGCGATCGTCTCGCGCTTATGCACGACGGCAAACTGATACAGGTCGGCTCCCCGGAGGAAATATTGCACAACCCGGAGTTGATTTCCGTTTTCCGTACTTCCATCGATGTCACGGATACAGAAGGGGCACCGCCCCGAATTCACGTCGTTGCGGGCTCAACGCGGATTGACGAATCGCTTCTGGATGACATTCCGCTCGAACTTCCCGAAGAAATAGTGAGCCAGGGGGCAGAAAAAGCTTCGTCCGGCCTGCCGCGTTGGTTCATTCCCGCCACCATTGTTTCCGAAGCCGTGGCTCTTCTCATGGCTTGGCTCTTCCGTTTTGGGCGCCAGGAAATGAGCATCATCGATGCCCCTTTCTTGTCGCTTGGAAATATCCTCTCGCTGCTGGCTTTCACGACAATCGTTGCGCTCGTGGTTCGTTTGGCAAGTAAACCGGTATCGAAAAAATCTTTCCGAATTGTTTTTAAACTCAGCGTAACAACGCTCCTTCTCCTATTTCTCGGTCTGCTGCCATGGCCTCTATTCAAAGTCTTCATATTCACCGTATTTTTCATTCTGAAAGTGTACGAGACGGGAT
>JAJRXL010000081.1 GCA_024276335.1 Bacteroidota bacterium | reverse complement strand
TTTCCTGACGATGTGCACAATATCGGCAATGGTGCCGCCGTGTATCCAATACTCATCGGTCAGGTTCGGACCGATACCACCCTCGCCCAGCTTCCCGTGACAGGTAAAGCAGTTGGTCTCGAAGATGGTCTCGCCGGCCGCCAAATCGGACTTTGTTGTCAGCGGTTCGGTAATGGGAGGCGCAGTCGTCTTTCCCCCGGCACCTGCACCGGAAACCGGCACCCCACCGGTCACGAATTTCTTGTAGACCTCCGGAAAAGCGGCTTCCAGCTTTGCAAGTTCCTCCGGACCGGCCTTTGCCATAGCTCGCATGAGGTGTTCCTCGAACGATACGTCAACGAGCTTTTGCAGCTCCGCACGGACCCGCGGGGTCAGGTTTTCCTGCGAGGCAAAGAACGGCGAGTGGTAAGGAGTAACCAGCCCACCACCCAGCTTCGCGTATTCGCTGGAGTAGTTAGGATTGATTTCTTTCAGGTATTCTTCATCCTGCAAGTCGCCCGTTCCCAGGACGTGGTAATGCATCAGGTACACAACCGCGAAAACAATGCTGACATAGAACATCGCTTTCCACCAGCCGGGCAGGTCGTTGTCATATTCCTGGATCCCATCGAAGTCGTGTTCGAGGAGCTCATCCTCATTTTTCTTCTTAGTGCCCATGATTACTCTCTCTCTTCCTGAATGGTGTAATCGTTTTCATCCAACGGGAGTTTCTCCATGTACATTGTGTACTTCTTTCGCATGAACAGCACACGGATCACGATACCGGCAAACAGAAGAAAGAAGAAGACCGTCGAGATGGCAGCCAGCATATCATAGTTATTCAGGTCCATGAGATATTTAAACACGGTATCCCCCTTACTTCGGTTTGATGTCGGTGCCGAGGCGCTGGAGATACGCAATGAGGGCGATAATCTCCTTGTCCCAGCTCGTTTCGATGCCTGCTTCCTTCAGGGCAGCCACGTGTTTCATCGCTTGCGCCTTCAGCTCTTTCGCGGCTTTCGCCTCGTATCCATCCTCGTACGGAACTCCGACGCTCCTCATCGCGGAAATCTTGTCCGGGAGAGATGAATAATCCAGCGTATTGGTCAACAACCACGGATACGAAGGCATGATGGAGCCCGGTGACATGGACCGGGGATCGTTCATGTGGTTGTAGTGCCACGCGTCCGGGTACTTGCCTCCCACGCGTTGCAGATCGGGACCCGTTCGTTTCGATCCCCACAGGAAGGGATGATCGTACACGTATTCACCGGCCTTGCTGTATTCCCCGTACCGCTCGGTTTCAGAACGGAACGGCCGGATCATCTGTGAGTGGCAACCGACACATCCCTCGCGGATGTAGATATCGCGCCCTTCCAGCTCCAGCGGGGTATAAGGCTTGACACTGGCAATAGTCGGGATATTGGATTCGACAACAAATACTGGGACGTTTTCGACCACGGTACCGATGAGGATTGCCACCGTGGTAAGGAGGGTAAACTGAAGGGGGCGGCTCTCCAGCCACTTGTGTCCCCAGTATGTCTTCTCTTCCTTGTTGTGCAAGGCGCGCAACGGCGGTGCCTGGGCTTCTTCCTCCGGAAGGAAGGAACCCTGCTTTATCGTCTTGAAGACATTATAGACCATGATGCAGGCTCCCGCGAGGTACAGCGTCCCCCCAACAATGCGCATGAGATACATGGGTTTCACCTGGAGCACCGTTTCCAGGAAATTCGGATAGAGGAGCATGCCGTCCGGGGTGAATTGCTTCCACATCAACCCCTGGAGGATTCCACCCCAATACATGGGGACGACGTAGAACAGGATGCCCAGAGTCCCTATCCAAAAATGCCAGTTCGCCAACTTGATCGAATACAATTTCGTCCGGTACAGGCGGGGTGCGAGCCAATACAGCATGCCGAATAGCAGGAATCCGTTCCACCCTAGCGCTCCCACGTGTACGTGAGCGATGGTCCAATCGGTGTAGTGCGACAGGGCGTTTACGTTCTTGAGCGCCAGGGTCGGACCCTCGAAGGTCGCCATGCCGTATGCCGTCACTGCAACGACCATGAACTTCAAGACGGGATCCTCCCGCACGCGATCCCAGGCGCCGCGCAACGTCAGTAACCCGTTGAGCATGCCACCCCAGGAAGGCGCCAGGAGCATGATGGAAAAGACGGTACCGAGGGATTGCGTCCACCCCGGAGTTGGGGAATACAACAGGTGGTGCGGACCGGCCCAGATGTAGATGAATATCAGCGCCCAGAAGTGAATAATTGAAAGCTTGTAGGAATACACCGGACGGTTCGCGGCTTTGGGCAGGTAGTAATACATCAAACCCAGGATGGGAGTGGTCAGGAAAAACGCCACCGCGTTGTGCCCGTACCACCACTGCACAAGGGCGTCCTGGACCCCGGCATACACCGGGTAACTCTTGAGGAAGCTGACCGGGATCTCGATCGAGTTCCCGATGTGAAGAACTGCGACCGTAACGACGGTAGCAATGAAGAACCAGATTGCGACATACAAATGCTTCTCCCGCCTCTTCAGTATGGTTCCCAGCATGTTGATACCCCAGATCACCCACACGGCGGCGATGGCAATGTCGACCGGCCATTCCAGCTCGGCATACTCCTTCGACGTGGTATAGCCAGCAAGCAAGGTGACGGCGGCTGCCACGATGATGAGCTGCCAGCCCCAGAAATGGATGCGTGAAAGCAGGTCACTGTAATTTCGCGCTTTCAGAAGCCGTTGTATCATGTAGTAATACCCCACGAACATCCCGTTGCCCACGAACGCGAAGATCACCGCGTTCGTGTGGAGAGGCCGCAGACGCCCGAAGGCGGTTCCGGCGCTGAGGTTCAAACCCGGGAACGGGAGCTGCAACGCTATCGTCAGCCCGACCAGGAACCCCACGATGCCCCAGAACACCGTGGCGATGAAAAACATCCGGACAATCTTGTTGTCATAACGGAAGGTCTCAAGTTCCATTATTCACTTCTCCTGTTTTCTGTATCTCTCGATCAATCTTATTTTCACTCGCCTCACTCTGGTCGAACAGCATACGCACCGACTGCGTATAGCGGTCATCATACTGCCCGCTCTTTACCGACCAGATGAAAAGAGCGAGGAAAATAAAGGCCACGAACAAACTGAAACCGATCAGAACATAAAGAACCGTCATTGTTGCACCACCCCGATTCGCTTTGCTGAAAGAGACGTGGCCACTAACGCGAAGGCCGCTATTGTCACCGAGCTGAGCGGC
>JAJRXL010000014.1 GCA_024276335.1 Bacteroidota bacterium | reverse complement strand
GGAAGAGGATGCGGAATATCTGGCCCGGCGTTGCACCAACCTGCGGATATTCAACGACGAACGGGGCAAGATGAACCTTTCCGTCCTGGACATACAGGGACAGGCCCTTGTCGTATCGCAGTTCACCTTGCACGCCGACACACGCAAGGGCAACCGGCCGAGCTATACCCATGCAGCGGAACCCGGAAAAGCGGAGCATCTCTATAAACTGTTCACACGCTATCTTCGTGATGAATTGGGAGACGACAATGTGAGCACGGGGATTTTTGGCGCCATGATGGACGTGGAACTGGTCAACCAGGGGCCTGTCACCGTCCTGGTACAGTCGAAACGGGAATACGAGAAATGAGAGGCAGCTTTCTTGCAATAGTATTCCTGTGCGTTTTCGCGTGCCGGGCCCAGGATAAACCCAGTGTAGCCACGGCCCACTTTCTTCTCATGGCAAGCAGGGATATACCCGTCGCCGATCTCGCGTGGATCGCGGAAACATTGGAACAAGCCCATGATCGGCTGGCAAGGGAATGGCGCATCGTGCTCCCCCGCAGGATCCCCGTGCACGTGTACTCAACATCCAGTGGATTCACCACCGCCACCGGGATGCCGTGGTTCATGAAAGCCGCCTTGGTCGGCCGAACGATCCACTTGCAATCGCCCTCCATCCTCAAGCGATACGCGCTGCTCAACATCATCATGCACGAACTTGTTCACGCGCATTTTGCCGGTCTTGGCACCACCCGTGTTCCCCGTTGGTTCGCCGAGGGATGCGCGACCTATCTCTCTGGATCGCCCGCCCGTCTGCCCGAGCCATCATCACCCTTGCCCATGTTCAACAGCCTGGACCTTGCTCTCGGCTCCCGTCATTATCAACAGCAGCGGCAGGCCTATGCCGACGCACGGGAATACATCCGCGCACTGATCCGGCTCGGCGGGAACAAATCACTGGCCATATTGCTGCATGAGCTCGGGCGACAGACCTTCGAACAGTGTTTCAATAGCGTTTTCCACCTTTCCGTCGTGGATTTCGGACACGCAACCGGGCAATGAAACAACAGGCACCCCGGCACATCCTCCTGGTATTCCTTGACGGCGTCGGAATCGGCCCCGCGGATCCGAATATTAATCCATTTTTTACCACACCGATGCACTCCCTGCGAGGAGAACTATCGGGCTGGTTTCCGTCGTCTCGCTCGCGGCGACACGAAAACTCGAGGGCAGTTTGCATCCCGGTAACGGTTACCATGGGTGTTTCCGGCCTGCCACAGAGTGGCACGGGGCAATCCGCTTTGTATTCCGGGCTGAACACCGCCAAGGTTATCGGGAAGCATTTCGGACCATACTTGTATTCGACCCTCAAGCCGCTCCTTGCCCAACACAACATTTTCCGGCGCGTCAGGGACATCGACCCGGATTCGACGCTGGCATTGGCCAATGCCTTTCCACGCCAGTTCTTCGCCTACCTCGAAAAACATCATGGGCGCCACGTGGCTGGTGTTTACTGCGCGCTGCAAAGCGGACTGACACTGCGAACCCTCCACCACCTCCGCAAGCAAACCGCGGTTTCTACCGACCTGACCGGGAAAGGGTGGCACCGGCTGGGCATTACCAATGCTCCAATCATATCCCCGTATGAGGCCGGGAAACGATTGGCACATATCGCCGGTCGGCATCGCTTCACCTTGTTCGAGTATTTCCTGACGGATAAGGCCGGACATCGGCGGGACCGGTACGCCGCCGCCCAATACATCGAGGAGCTGGATGCGTGCATCCAAGGAATTCTCGATTCCATGAATTCTTGCACGCTCCTCTGTATTACTTCCGATCACGGCAATCTCGAAGACCTTCGCATCAAAACCCACACCCGGAACCCCGTTCCATTGTTTCTCCTCGGACCGGGGGCGCATCAGCTTGCTGGGAAAGTCCGTGCAATTCCCGATATTACACCTGCTATAGTCGAACTACTCGCCGAACCACACTGACCGCATCAAGGGATGCACGACGATCATTTCCTTTCGGAGGTTGCGCTCGGCCGGATGTTGAGCATGCCGGCCTGGAAGACCGCGGTTTGTTTTGGCCTCGGAATCATTCTGGGCGCACAGACCGACTTCCCTCCCATCATCCTGTTCTCATTCTTGATCATGCTATGGGTGGTCTTGTTGCTTGTTCGTCGCGACGGGCAAATGTACACGGCGCTGTTATTTGTAGCGCTGATAGCGGCGGGCAGCCTCTATTACGACGTACGACATAAGCCCGCCTCTTCCTCGCTTTCCCTCCTGGCCGATACACGACAGAAAACCAACTTGCTTTGCACGGTGGAGTCCTCGCCGGTCAAAAGGAAGAGAGGCTTCTCACTGTTCGGCAATGTCATACAGGCCTGGAACGATTCCGGCATCGTCTCCAACGCGGGTCCTATATACGTACGGTGGTATCCCGGCTACCGGGTAAAACGCGCAACTGTTCCTGCGTTTGGCGACACGTTGCTGCTCACCGGGCGCCTTCGCAGCGGCCGGGGGCCTCGCAATCCCGGCGAGTTTGATTTCCTCAGGTACCTGCGACGGCATGGAACGGCGTACAGGTTTTCTGTCTCGGGTAAAGGCTTCCGTGCACACAGTGCATACCAGGGGTTTACCCCCAACAGAGCGCTGAACCTGTTACGCAACGGCATCAAGAACTGGATAGGACGGTTCTATCCAAAGGACACTGCTCCTGTTCTTTCGGCCTTGTTGTTGGGTCTGAGGAATGAACTCGATCCCGAAATCAACGAGGCATTCATTTCGACCGGGGTCATCCACGTGCTGGCGGTGTCAGGACTTCACGTGGGAATGATCCTCGTCATTATCTGGGTATTGCTCAGCCGGGTAACCGAACGCGTGCGCATTTTTGTCACCATGCCCCTTCTCCTTTTCTATGCGCTCCTGTGCGGCGGCGCGCCACCGGTGCTTCGTGCAACCGTCATCGCGGAATTGTACCTGCTCGGACGCCTGCTCTCCCGGTTGTCGGACAGTATCAATCTCCTGGGCGTCGCTGCCTTGCTGAATCTCGTGCTGCGACCGGACGATATTCTCTACGCCAGTTTTCACTTGTCCTATGCGGCTGTCCTGGGCATCATCCTGATCTACCCCAAACTCCGGACGGGTCTTAAATCGCATTGGCCGCGGGTTTACGAGAAGAGAATTGCGGGATACATCGCGGATCTGCTGCTCGTCTCTGTTGCCGCCAGTATCAGCACCCTGCCGTTCGTGTTGCTCCATTTCGGTCGCTTCAGTTTCGTCGGCATCATTGCGAACATTGTCGTCGTGCCCGGCGTCTTCGCGATCGTGGCGGGTGGTGTTGCATCGTTACTGCTTGGCGCGATTTGGTTTCCCGCCGGAGCCTTCGTCGCTGACAAGGTTGATGCAATCGTCCACATCGTAACCGGTTTCGTGAAAGCATGTTCCACACTACCGGGGGCAGGGCTGTACTTTCCTCCACCCGACAACGCTTTCTTCGCCTGCTATGCACTCTCCCTCTTGATCCTGTTCGGAATGATAAGATGGCGATTGGGGGTGCGAATGATGGCAACCATCCTCCTGGTCGTTTTCTTCTCGCTGACCTTCTTTTCCGCGCGCGGGGATCACCTCCTCCGCGTGGTGTTTCTCGACGTCGGCCAGGGCGACGCCGTGTTCATTCGAGGACCCGCGGGTTCCACCGCCTTGGTGGACTGCGGCGCTTCCATGCGAGGATTCGACGCGGGCCGGTCCATCGTCATTCCGTATCTTTTGCGATCGGGCGTGTCATTCATTGATGTGCTCATCCTCACGCACGCGGACGACGACCACATCGGCGGTGCTCCCGCCATCCTTTCCACCATCAAGGTGGGAAAGATCATTCATTCCACGGGATGGTCTGTACGAGGGGACGCGCGTCTGGTGGACAGCATCGCTACGGTCCGGGGCATCCCCGTCCGCATTGCATACGCCAACCACGAAATCTCAATCAGCCCCTTGATGAAAGTCTTTGTTCTCAACCCTGCAAGATCGGAAAAAGAAAGAAGCAGGAATGATCAATCGCTCGTCCTGAAGCTCCAGTATGGAAAAACGTCTTTCCTGCTTACGGGAGACGCCGAGCGCAAGAGCGAGAGATGGATGGCAGGGCGTTATGACGGTTTCCTGGAATCCGACGTTCTCAAAGTCGGGCACCATGGTTCCCGTTCCAGCACCAGCCCGGAATTCCTTACTCGCGTGCGACCGCTGTACGCCGTTATTTCATGCGGGTTTCTTAACAAGTTCCGCCACCCGAACCCGCGCATCCTGCAACGTTTACGCGACGCAGGCGCGGCGATACGGCGCACGGATAAAGAGGGTGCGATAATCTTTCAGTCGAACGGCGAACGCATCGAACAAGTCGACAAATAAAAAACGTGATGCAGCGCCTGCCACATCACGTCAGATCATGGAAACCGGGAGGATTATTTCTGCGGGAAGACGGCGTCTTTACACGCTTTGGCAATCCTGAACTTCAGAACCTTCTTGGCCGGGATTTTGATCTCTTCGCCGGTCGCAGGATTGCGGCCTTTCCGCGCTTTCCGCTTGGATACGACCAACTTGCCGAGACCAGGAAGAGTAAACTCGTTCTTGGCCTCTTTGTAGGCAAGCTTCGCATATTCCTCCACGAACTGTTGCGCAGTTTTCTTCGGCACGTTTGTCTTTGCCGCAAGATATGCCACGATCTGCGCTTTGGTCATGGGTTTCTTTTTAGCCATGATGCCTCCTTGCAGTTAACGATGGTGAACAATGGCGGTTAGAAAAGAAGCACACCGTGCTTTTGCACTGATTAATGTAATTAAAATCACGGGTGATAACAAGTCCTTTTTATCGAATTTTCACAT
>JAJRXL010000080.1 GCA_024276335.1 Bacteroidota bacterium | reverse complement strand
CACACGTGGCTCCCCGACGCCCACACGGAGGCCCCGACGGGAGGCAGCGTCATCCTGGCAGGCGTGCTCCTGAAAATGGGCACCTACGGACTGGTACGGTTCTGCCTGCAGCTTTTTCCGCAGGCATCCATCGAGTATGCATCCGTGATGGCCACACTGGGCGTTATCGGCATTATTTACGGCGCCCTTGTTTCCATGGTCCAGAAGGACGTGAAGAGGCTTGTCGCGTTCAGTTCGGTAAGCCACATGGGATTCGTGGTGCTGGGCATCTTCGGGATGACCCTGGAAAGCCTGCAAGGCAGCCTCATCCAGATGATCAATCACGGTTTATCCACCGGTGCGCTCTTCCTGGTTGTGGGCATGCTTTACGACCGTCGGCACACGCGGATGATCAGTGACTTCGGGGGGCTTGCGCGGGTCATGCCGGTGTTCTCCACCTTCTTCATGATCATCATGCTCAGTTCCATCGGCCTGCCAGGGTTGAACGGATTCGTGGGCGAGTTCCTCATACTTGTCGGCTCCTTCCAGTCCACGATCCTGGGTTCGCCCATATATGTCATCTTCGCTGCAACCGGGGTCATCTTTGCCGCGTGTTACATGTTGTGGATGTACCAGCGGGTTATCTTCGGCGAGATCCGTCACGAGGAGAACAGATCGCTCAAAGACCTTTCGCGCCGGGAAATCGGCTTGCTCCTTCCCATCATCCTGTTCATCGTGTGGATCGGGGTGTATCCTTCCACGTTTCTCGACAAATCCGAGGCTTCGATGCAGAATATCGTAAAGATGCTCACGGATGTTCAGAAAGGGAACCCGTACGTAGAGCGGTTGCCGCAAGCGCCCATGTCACGGAAATAAGAGCAGGGTCAACCATTCCATGAAACTCCTCGTCAGCATCAGTGCTTTATTCCTGGCTTTTCCCGCCCCGCTCCTCGCTTCCGCGGAAGGAGCCACGCACATTATCGAGCCCAACCCGTGGATGATCATACCCTTCGTGATCCTGCTCCTGGCCATCGCCCTGATGCCGTTCATCAACCAGAAGTGGTGGCACCACTATTTCCCCCACGTGTCCGTCGGGCTGGGACTGATCACCATTTACTACTACGTCTTCGATCTGAACAACGCGATCCGTATGCTCCACTCGGGCATCGAGTACTTCAGTTTCATCTGCCTGGTCGGTTCCCTGTTCGTGGTGTCGGGAGGGATTCACTTCAACCTGCGTGGGTACTCGACGCCGGTGCGCAACATTCTCCTGCTTGCTTTCGGCGCGGTCATCGCCAACATCGTCGGTACCACCGGGGCGTCCATGATTCTCATCCGCCCCTACATCCGGAATAACAAGTACCGTCTGCACCCCTACCACGTCGTCTTCTTCATTTTTATCGTAAGCAATATCGGAGGTGCGTTGACGCCCATCGGTGACCCGCCGCTCTTTCTCGGCTACCTCAAGGGTATCCCGTTCTTCTGGGTCATGGAAAATGTTTGGCACATCTGGATATTGACCATCGGTATCATTCTCGCCGTGTTCTACGTCATCGACCTGCGCTACTACCGCAAGGTCCCGAAGGAAGTGCGCGAAGACCTGACGGGCCAGGGGGAGGAAACGAAATTCCGCGGCATGCACAACCTGGGGTACCTGGCCCTGATCCTCATTGCCGTGTTTATCCAGGATCCGCCGTTCGTGCGCGAGGCCATCATGATCGCGGTATCGATCGCCTCGTACTTCACCACGAAAAAGGAGATCCACGAAGCCAACGAATTCACCTTCTTTCCGATCAAGGAAGTGGGATTTCTCTTTCTCGGCCTGTTCGCGACAATGGTTCCCGCCCTCGATTGGCTGGAATTGAACGCGTCCCAGATCGGGATCAACAACGCGGGGCAGTTTTTCTGGGGAACGGGCATTCTCTCCAGCGTCCTGGACAACGCTCCTACGTACCTGAATTACCTCAGCGCCGCCATCGGCTTGTTCGTGGACCAGACCGTCATCGCGCAGGTACAGCAGCTCCTGGCCACGCATGGAGCGGGAGCGCAGACGGCGGCCATGAGCCCGGAAATTATCGCCACCTACGAAGGCTTGCTTCGCTACCACGGCGGTCTGGTTGCCCAGGGGCACGTGCCCATATCCGACATCAACGTTATTTTCCTGATCATGAACCACCCGATCTACGTGGTTGCCATTTCCATGGGCGCCGTGTTCTTCGGAGCATGCACGTACATCGGGAACGCGCCCAATTTCATGGTCAAATCCATCGCCGAACACATGGGCGCCAAGGTCCCAAGCTTCCTCGAGTACGTCTATCGCTACTCGATTCCTATCTTGATTCCGATATTCATTATCCTCTGGCTCCTGTTTTTCAACCAGGGTGGATAATCCGCTTAGACTAACGAGGTTGGTATCATGAACACCGTACTCTCCGATCTTTCCGCCACCGCTCCCATTACGGCCACGGTCATCGTGGCGCTGTTGCTCGTGGTTGTCCATTCCTTCACCCGGGAATTCAAGACCGGCCTGTACTGGATGACACTGGGTGGCATTTTCATCGGCATCTACCTGGGAGTCGTGACATTTCACCATACCGGTTACGCGTTCAACAACATGTTGATGATCGGCGGGTTCGCGTCGCTCATGGATATCTTCTTCCTTTCCGCTGCGGCTTTCACCATTCTCTTGTCGCGTCCGTACTTGGAACGCACCGGCGGCCACTACGGCGAATATTATCCCATGATCCTGTTTGCGACGATCGGGATGATGACGCTGGCCACCGCTACCGACCTCATCATGACCTTCATAGGTCTGGAAGTGATGTCGGTCACATTGTACGTGCTGGCGGGCTGGACAAGAAAGGTCAAGGAGTCGAACGAGGCGGCGTTGAAATATTTCCTGCTCGGCGCGTTCGCCACGGGATTCCTGCTCTACGGTATCGCCCTGATTTACGGGGCCTCCGGCACTACCAACCTCGTCGGCATTTCGGAAAACATGGAAGCGCTCAAGGGGAACCTCATTTTCATCGCCGGTTGCGGACTCCTGCTCATCGGCCTCGCGTTCAAGGTTGCGGCCGTGCCGTTCCACCTCTGGGTACCCGACGTCTATGACGGATCGCCCACAAGCGTATCCGCGTTCATGTCCACAGGCGCCAAGGGAGCTGCCTTCGCCGCGTTGGCCCTGATCTTCAGCGTCAAGTTCGAGTTTACGAATTCCCAGGTCAATACCGTCATCGCCTTGCTGGCGGTCATCTCCATGGTGTTGGGAAACGTGGTAGCCATCGCACAGACAAGTATTAAACGCATGCTGGCCTATTCGAGCATTGCCCACGCGGGGTACATGCTCATCGGCATGGTGGCGGGCACGGAAATCGGTGTCTCGGCCATCCTGTTCTACATCGTCGCTTACATGCTGACCAACCTCGGCGCCTTCGGCGTAGTGAGCATCTTTGAAAAGGAAAACCGGAAGAATCTCGACATCGAGGACTATGCAGGGTTGGCTCGCAGGCGCCCCGTATTGGCTGCCCTGATGGCCGTGTTCATGTTCTCGCTGGCCGGCATCCCGCCCCTGGCGGGCTTCTTCGGCAAATACTACCTCTTTCTCGCCGCGGTGGAGTCGGGATACACGTGGCTGGCCATCGTAGGCGTCGCCGCCAGCCTTGTCAGCGTATACTACTACCTCCGTGTTGTGGTGCTGATGTACTTCCATGACCAGAGCAGCGAGGAGCCCGTCCTGCTTCCCGCTTCCGGCATGGTCTCCCTGGGCCTTTCCGCGGCGGGCATCTTCCTGTTCGGTATCCTGCCCTCGTTGTTGATCAACACGTTCCGGGGCCTTTTCTGATCGGGCCCGCAGGCCGAGATCGGTCTTCATTCCCGTAGCGGGAGCTCACGGCCTTTCCGCGCCTCGCTCTTCGCTAAACGCTCGCCCCCTCCAATTGGTTTTCATCGCGCCGCGAGATATTTTTCATCCATGAACGTTGCTCGATGCGCTGTCACTGATTTCTGAACTGCTTCCGGAATTGCCATGCAACCAGTATTCACCGCCGAACTGATGCGCGACTGCGACCGCCGCGCAATTGAAGAAGCGCACGTCCCCGGCATCGTCCTCATGGAAAACGCCAGCCGGGGCGCCGTGGACGCCATCGAAAACAAGTACGGAACCCTGGACGGGAAGAATCTCGTCATCGTATGCGGAAAAGGCAACAACGGCGGCGACGGGTACGGCGTGGCCCGCCACGCCCTGAATCGCGGCGCCCGCGTTACCTGCGCCCAGCTCTGCCCCGAACAGGAGCGCCGGGGCGACGCGCGCGTTAACCTGGAAATCCTGATGGTGGAAAAGGAGGTCAATTCCGACGTCGCCTTTCACGATGTTCGCTCATCCAAGGACCTGGTGGACCTCCTCGCGCTGGAATCGCCCGACCTGATCGTGGACGCAGTGCTCGGCACCGGCTTTACCGGCCAGGTGGACGAGTTCCTTTCATCGGCATTCACCACCATGAACGAGTACGGTTGCCCCATCGTTGCGCTCGACATTCCTTCAGGAATTCACGCCAACACGGGAACCGTCGGCGGCAACGCCATCATCGCCGACCTGACCCCGACAATGGGAGGATTGAAACAAGGGCTGCTTTTCGGAGACGGGTTCGAGCACGCCGGGGAGATCGTCGTCGTGGATATTGGTATGCCTCCCTCGGTGACGATGGGATCGCCGTGCGACACGTGGCTGGTCGATGAAGAAGACGTGTGGCCGTTGCTCATGCCTCACCGGTTCGACGTCCACAAGTACCAGAACGGAAGCATTTTTCTCATCGCCGGTTCTCCCGGCCTGACCGGCGCGGCGACCCTAGCCTCGGAAGCGGCGTTACGGGCGGGAGGAGGCATGGTGTGGCTCGGTGTTCCCGCAAGTCTCAATCCCATCCTGGAAGAAAAGCTCACCGAGGTCATGACCGTTCCCCTGGCGGAAAACGCCGACCACATGGTTTCCATGGCCGCGTGGGATACCATTGCCAGTTTCCTCCGCCGGGCCGATGCGGCGGTGGTGGGTCCGGGCATGGGACGCAACGAAGAGACCGGCGAACTCATCAGGCGGGTAATTCGTGAAGCCGCGATCCCGCTGGTTGTCGACGCGGACGCGCTCTTTGCCCTGATCGGGCACACCGATATTCTCAAAGCCGCCCCCGCCGCGCGAATCCTCACACCCCACTTGGGCGAGTTTGCACGGCTGATCGGCAAGAGTTCCCGCGATCTCCCCGCCGACCGGGTCGCCATGACCGTGGATTTCGCCTCCGCGCACAATGTCACCCTGGTGTTGAAGGGCGCGCCCACGATCACCGCCGACTCCGACGGTGCGGCCTACATCAACTCCAGCGGCAATCCCGGCATGGCCACCGCCGGTTCCGGCGACGTCCTCTCCGGCATTATCGCGGCTTTCCTGACCCGCGAGATCCCGGTTACGGACGCGGTTTCTGGCGCAGTGTACATACACGGCGCCGCCGGCGACATCGCCGCCGCCCGCATAGGCGAGAACGGCATGATCTCCGGCGATCTTCTCGACGCCCTGCCCCAGGCGCTCAAGGCCATTGAAAACGTGTGGAAACCGGCAGAGTGACGCAACGGCGCTTTCTCACGCATCACCTCCCGGCAATAGCCTGGGCGACCGTGATTTTCATCCTGTTGACCCTTCCCAGTTCCTCGTTTCCCAAGGCGCCGATCTACGTTCCTTCCCTGGACAAACTCATCCACGCGGCCATGTTCTTCATCATGGCGCTGTTCCTGCATCGTTCCTTTTCCGTGACGCCTTCCATCGCCGCGCCGTTGCTCCTAGCCGTAGTCGCGGCTACCCTGTACGGCAGCCTGGGAGAAGTGTACCAGATGCTCCTGCCCGACCGAAGCGCCGACGTGGTGGACGCGGTCGCAAACGGAGGAGGAGCGCTCCTGTACGCGGCAGCGGCGTATTTCAGATCGGGATCAAAGGAATGATAGTCGCGTTTTCGGATTTCGGATTACCGATTCGACGCTTCTTGATAGCAATTGCGCTTGTTTACAGACAACGGACAGGGGGACAGGAATACGAGGGAATCGGATGATGTTGGATTACTCCGGGGGGCGCGGACGTGCGAATGAGGTCCGTTGTGTAAAACATGGAGCGTTTCGGCGTCATGCTGAACGGAATCGCAACGAAGTCGGTACCCGAGATTGTATCTACATCATTTCCCCGTCAACGGGAATCCGGAAATTCCTCGTAGCATTCGACATCCTGCATTTAACATTTGGAATCGCTCCATAGTGGTCTGTCTTCCGTGGACCGGGGTTCCATGCGGCAATTCATTAATCTAGGATTTGGCCCAAGGAACGGGGCAAACAACCACTCCTCCACGGCCCAATTCGCCAATTCATCTTGCAGTTAGCATGTATAATCGCCCTCCCGCGGTCTTTCCATCCCCCCAAAAGGGACCGTATCGTGGCACTTCCACACCATGGCCTTGCTCAGGGTTATGTAGAGGAAAAAACGGGAGTGAAAGAAAACCAGCTATAGTTTCGGTCCTTCCGCTTCGACGTCGTCACTACCGAAATCGTCCAGCAGAAAACTGTCCTCTTCACTACTTTCCGGAAACGGTTCATCACCGGTAGCATCAATCGCGGCCCGCGTAACTTCTACGCCGATCTTGTCAATCGATTCCTGCGCCTTGGATACGCTTCGGTTCAACGCATCGACAAATTTTTCAAAATCTTCCTTGTAGAGATAAATTTTATGCTTCTTGTAATCTCCATCGTTGATACGCTTGCTTTCAGTGATGGTGATGAAGAAGTCCTTTTCAGAACGCGTGGGTTTCACATCGAAAAAGTACGTGCGCTTCCCCGCACGGACTCGTTCCGAATATACTTCATCTCGATAGTTCTCCACCTTTACTCCTTTTCTGCTGTGATGAATTCACGGAAACATTGCCTTATATTAACGAATTACAGCGATTTTTCCAACAGCGGCCTTGGTTCCGTCGTAGTTGTAGGCGATGATGAAATACACGCCCGGCCTGACCAGCGAGCCGTCGCGTGCGCGACCGTCCCACGACCCGATCCTGCCACCGGGAGTCGGAATCTCGGCCACCAGGGCGCCGTCTGGCGTAACGATTTTCAGTGTGGTCTCCTCGACAAGGCCGTCGATGTACACCTCGTCGTGCAAACCCGGCCGGAAGGGATTGGGCGAGACCCGGAGTTTCTCGAATGACTCGCGCGGCAGAATGCTGGTTGTGCGCAACGCAGACAGTCCCTTGTCCGTACCGATATAGGCGACGCCTGTCTGGGGATGTACGACGATGGCTCTCACCTCGTTCGACAGCAAGGGGGAGTTCGACTCGTTGTACTGGGCGATGATAAACCCGCCGTCGGCGGAAAGGACGAAAACACCGTTCTTGGTTCCGATCCACTTGTTATTGAGAGGATCGATCGCAATACAGGTGATGTATTGCCCCTCGATGTTGCACAGGGTATTATTGCAGGTCTTGATCACCCGTTCCGGGTTCCGGGTGTTAAAGATGGTCCGCAACCCGATATCCGTACCGATCCAGAGATCGCCCGTGCGATCCACGGCGAGAGCGGTCACTTTCGCCGCATCCAGCCCTTCCGGTCCCCTTACCGACATAGAACCCCACGTGTCGTCGGACCAGTCCTCCAGAGTGCCGCTGTCGTTGAAATACACGAGACCCTGGAACGGCGATCCGTTGGACGGCATGATCCACTTGGTTCCGTACGCGTCGATGACCAGTTGTGTCAGGTAGGTGATTTCCGGCGATACGGGATTGGAGAAAAAGTACCACGTCGAATCGGCAGTAAAGGCGCTGAGAATCGACCCGTTGCCGGTCCTGAAATGCACTATCCACACCGTTCCGTTGCGATCCACGGCCACACCGCCGATAGCGTTGAAACCAGGTCCTCCCACGACACCCGGGAAATCGGGCACGTTGGTTTCATCAAATCGCTGGAGAGTTCCGTCGCGATAGCGAACGAGGAGCCCCGCGCCCCATCCCCCGAAGACCATTGCACCATTCGGAGCGGCGGCAACCAAGAGATACGAATTCGACTCGATCTCCGGGTGCGTGGTCGTGGTGTAATTCATCCAGTGGGTCCCGTCGAACCCGTAGAAGCCCTTTCCCTGCGCGTCCCGCCCAGAGGCCGCCCACAAAACGCCGGTGGTGGAAATGGCCAGGCTCGTGAACTGGTTGGAATTCGGTCCGTCCGGCTTCAGGTAGATCCATGCATCGCCTCCCCGGTGTTCGACGATACCGTCCGTGGTGCCCATCCAAAGCTGGCCGGATGTATTAAGGAACAGGTTGGTGAATTCCACACCGGGAGCCGACGAATGCAATTTCTCCAGGTTGTCCAGCGCGGTTGCGCGGAAGAGGTCGTTTTTCGTCAAGACATACAGGGTATCGCCAGTCGAGGCCAGGTCCACGACTCCTCCGGAAGGAAACGCGGGCAATGCGGCCCATGATCCATTTCGAAAGACGGCCACACCGGACTCGGTGCCGGCAATCATCTCGCCTCGGAAATCCTGGAGCGTCAGCGTGTTATTGGCCGGGAGCCCTTCCGACACGGTGTATGACGTCCAGGAGTCCGGCTCCTGGAGATTGGAAGCGGACAAAGAAGCCTGCGCGACTCCCCGATCTGTCGCAACCCAGATGGTGCCCGCCGAAATAACGACGCGGTTCACCGATGCCGGCGAGGGAAGGCTGCCGAACTGCACGTAGGTATCGCCGAATTCGCGCGTATCCGGAAAAAACTCCGTTACACCAAATTCCGTCCCAACGAACACACGGTCCCTATAGGGAGCAAAAGTGTTGATACCCCGCCGGGTATAGTTGGTACTGCGGGCGATATCCGGCACCAGTGTCCACCGGTCGCCATCCAGCATATTGATATTTCCCGATCCGAAGCCGACGAGTACGCGTTGGCCGGTCACGGCAATGCTCGAGGCGTCGATCCCGGCCAATCCTTCAATGTTAGTAAATGTCGTGAACGCGTCGGTGGAATCCATTCCGGGAACGTACCGGAAGACGCCTCCCTCGGTCGCCGCCCACACGGCGTGCGATGAAGCGGAGAGTGCGCGCACGCGTTTCATGGACGTGTAGGAGGTCCACTCGCCGAAATTTTGCGCGGTAAGGGAACCGGACGCAAGCACGGAAAAGAGGAGGAGAAAAATTCGTTGCCGCATCAGGCGTCCAATTTCTGGAATTGCGCGATAAGATTCACCATCTCGATGGCGGACAGGGCAGCGTCCCAGCCCTTGTTTCCCGATTTCATTCCCGCCCGTTCGAGGGCCTGCTCCATGGTGTCGGTGGTAAGGACGCCGTACACGACCGGCTTCTCCGATTCGAGCGAGAGCTGGGCGATGCCCTTGGTCACTTCGCCCGCGATGTACTCGAAGTGCGGCGTATCGCCACGGACGACCGCGCCGAGGCAGATCACGGCATCGACGTTTTCCGACTTTATGGCGTACTTGGCCACGAGGGGGATTTCGAAACTTCCCGGGCAATAAATCACCTTATACTGCGATTCTTCGGCGCCGTGACGGGTGAGACAATCGATCGCCCCGTCGAGAAGCCTCCGGGTGATGACATCATTGCACCGGCTGACTACGAGGGCGAACCGGAAACCTTTCGCATTAAGACTACCTTCGATTGGGGTGAACATAATGTGGGTCCTTTACTGTTGCTGTAACGTGGAGCGGAGCACGATGGTCTTCACCATCTCTGTTGAGATGGTGAATTTCCCGAAATGTACATCATCTTCCCTGTCGCCGCCATGATAATCTGAGCCCCCTCCCT
>JAJRXL010000079.1 GCA_024276335.1 Bacteroidota bacterium | reverse complement strand
TGAAAACAGCGGGAAAAGTCCGACAAGAAAGATCAAAGGAAGAAGAAACTTTTTCATGAGATGACTCCCAATATGTATGGATTGAGTTGTCAGTAATTGCAAGGCGTTAACGTCCCTCGATACATTGAACCAATAGTGTCTGGAGTTCGTCGTAGAGTTCTTTCAACTGCTCGCGGACCCCTTCCGGAATTCGTGCCTCTGGCGTATAAGCGAATTCCTTCTTTGCCGGTGCTTTCGGTAGCGACATGGCGAGATCGTTGCGCTGGCGCAAGTACCGCAAGTAATTCGTTGACAGGCAGTACAGGTTGGTCAGCGAGTCGATGAGCATGGTGTTGGCTTTATGGTAGTCCAAGGCGCCGGGACGCGGCGGTAGGGCGGGCCAGGGGTACGATTCCTCCGACCGCGATTGTTGCCAGGGGTTGTAGCGCTCGGTTGCTGGTTGTTGTCCCGCTGCCTCTTGTACGTAAGGCTTGTATGCCTTTTTTTCGACGTGCTTCCTCGGCATGGGATGTTCCCACGATCGCTCAATTGTCGATCCCTGTGACCAGAGAGGTCCACTGCCGAGTCCCATGAATAGAAAAAGAAGAAGAGTTAGCCGTCTTATGAGCATAAAATCCTCCAGGTTGGTCGGATAAAGCAGGTCGTCCGGCGCTGCCGTCCTTGTAAAACCGCATCGGATTGCGGGAGCGTATTTTGTCGTCTTACTTCGATTTGCTTGTAACGTTGATAAGTGAATTTACCAAATGCCCTATTCCGCATATCGAACTGTGATATGTGAACGTAGTTACATCTAAAGAAAAAATCAATAGGGATGCAAATTTAATACGAAATCTTCACAAACAACTTTAAATCACTCCCGGATCGAAAAAACGCATTGAATCCGTATCTTGCACGCGTGATGACGGTATTCAACACACGGCAAGTCGGCGTAATTATCCCGGCTTTGAACGAGGAAGAAGCGATCCCTCTTGTCGTGCGGGATGTGCTGGACGTTGCTTCCCGGGTAATCGTCGTGGACAACGGATCTTCCGACGCGACGAAAAGAGTCGCGAGCGATGCGGGCGCCGTCGTCCTGACCGAGAAGCGACGCGGCTATGGATTTGCCTGTCAACGCGGAATCGAATTCCTGCGTGAAGACCCACCCGCAGTAGTCGCGTTCATGGACGGCGACTATAGTGATTACCCTGAAGAGCTTCCCGGCCTCGTGAGGCCGGTTCTCCACGGAGAAGCGGAGCTCGTGATTGGCTCGCGCACGTTGGGTACGCGGGAGCGGGGCGCTCTTGCTCCGCAACAGGTTTTCGGTAATTGGCTCGCCACTTCTCTTATTCGTTTGTTCTGGCATGTTCACTTTTCCGACCTCGGCCCTTTTCGAGCCATCGCGTACGATGCACTTGTTGCCATGGGATATCTCCATCCCACGTTTGGATGGACGGTGGATATGCAAATCCGCGCCGCCTCCATGGGTTTGCGCTGCGCGGAAATTCCCGTCCGCTATCGCAGGCGGATCGGGGTGTCCAAGGTCTCCGGGACGGTGTCCGGTTCCCTAAAAGCGGGCGCGCTGATTTTGACCACGATTTTCAGGCGGATGCTCGAAGAAAGAATGCGGTCGACCGGCACGGTTCGCCCGTGATGATCAAAGGAGCGTCTCCTCTTTCACCTTTCCGTGCTATTCTTCGTCGCCGTTTTCCGGGAAATCGTCGCTGGACCGTACATTGGCCACGTCGGCGATGACATCTCCCTCGGAAAGGTTGATCAACTTTACGCCTTGCGCATTTCTTACCATGATCCGGATGTTCTTGATATGCTGACGGATCACCATCCCCTTGGAGCTGATGATGACGAGGTCGTCGCTATCGGTGACGCGCTTGATGGCAAGCAGGTCTCCGGTTTTCTCCGTGATGTGGATCGCGATGACGCCCTTGCCCCCCCTTCGTGTAAGACGGAAGTCCTGGATGCGGCTGCGCTTGCCGTATCCTTTCTCGCTCACGACCAGGACCGATCCGGATGATTTCGCCACTACCATTCCGATAACCATATCGTTCTTGGCAAGATTGATGCCGCGTACTCCCGCCGCGGATCGTCCCATGTCGCGAACATCCACCGCACGGAAACGGATCGCCTTGCCTTTCTTCGTCGCGATAAGGATATCGCTATCGTTGTCGGTAATGCGGCTGTCAATCAACTTGTCGTCCGCGTGGAGTTTGATGGCGATGATGCCGGTGGAACGAGGATGGGAAAATGCGTTGAGTGGAGTTTTCTTGACCAGGCCCTTTTTCGTGACCATGACCACGGAGTGATCGGCGTCGAAATTCTTCACGGTTACGAAGGAGGCAATGCTTTCGTTTTTCTGAACATGCAACAAGTTCACAATGGCACGTCCACGCGCCGTGCGACCGGTTTGCGGAATTTCATACACTTTCAACCAGTAGCACCGTCCGAGGTTCGTGAAAAACAGGATATAGTGGTGGGTGGATGCGACGAACATGTGTTCGATGAAATCGTCCTCGCGGGTGGCCGTCCCGGCCACTCCCTTTCCACCGCGTCCCTGGCGCCGGTAGCCGGACACGGGGAAACGCTTGATGAAACCCTGTTTGCTGATCGTAATAACCACGTCCTCGTTGGCGATCATGTCCTCGATGCTGAACTCCGTGTAGTCATACACGATGTTCGTGCGCCGTTCGTCCCCATACTTCTCCTTGAGCGCCGCCAGCTCGTCCTTGATGAGCTGCATACGGAGTTCCTTGCGATCGAGCAGGCTGCGCAGCCGTTCGATGGTTTTCAGTGTTTCCTTGTACTCGTCCTCGATCTTCTTGCGCTCAAGCCCGGTCAAGCGCTGGAGGCGCATGTCGAGGATGGCTTTCGCCTGTATTTCCGAGAGCTTGAACTTGCGCATGAGGTTCGTGCGCGCCGTCTGGACATCGCGGGATTTCTTTATGGTTGCAATGACCTCGTCGATGTTATCCAGTGCTATGATGTATCCTTCCAGGAGGTGTGCCCGTCGTTCCGCTTCGGCCAACTCGAATTTGGCGCGGCGCACCACCACGTCATGCCGGAACGTGATGTAATGGCTCATCATCTCGCGGAGGTTGAGCACCTTTGGCCGGCCGTTGACCAGCGCCAGCATGATGGCGCCAAACGTTGTCTGGAGTTGCGTGTACTTGTACAAAAGGTTCAGCACGACTTCAGGCTGGGCATCCTTCTTCAGTTCGATGACGATGCGCATACCGTCCCGGTCCGATTCGTCGCGGATATCCGAGATGCTTGTGAGTTTGCCGGCCTTTACCAGTTCGGCGATGGATGTTATGAGATTCGACTTGTTAACCTGGTACGGGATCTCGGTGATGATGATGCGTTCACGTCCGTTCTTGAGCGTCTCCACGTTGGCCAGGGCGCGCAGGATTATTTTTCCCCGTCCTGTACGGTACGCGTCGAGGACTCCATTGTACCCGTAAATGATGCCGCCGGTGGGGAAGTCTGGCGCGTTGACTATCTTGAAAAGTTTGTCCTCCGGGATGTCGGGGTCGTCGATCATGGCGCAAAGAGCATCTACGATCTCCGTCAGGTTGTGCGGGGGGATGTTCGTCGCCATTCCCACGGCGATGCCGCTGGAACCGTTCACCAACAGGTTCGGAAGCAAGGCGGGCAAGACGGACGGCTCCTGGAGCGAGTCATCGAAGTTCGGGACGAAATCGACCGTATCCTTTTCCATGTCTCGAAGCATTTCCATCGCGATGGGAGCGAGGCGGGCTTCCGTGTACCGCATGGCCGCCGCGGCGTCGCCGTCCACGCTGCCGAAGTTTCCCTGTCCCTGCACGAGGGGATAGCGCAGGGAAAAATTCTGAACCATGCGTACCATGGTATCGTACACGGCGGAATCGCCATGTGGGTGGTACTTCCCCAGGACCTCTCCCACGATCCTGGCAGACTTTTTGTATGGTCGGGTAGGACCCAGGCCCAGGTCGTTCATACCGTACAAGACACGGCGGTGAACCGGTTTCAGGCCGTCGCGTACATCGGGGAGGGCCCGCGCCACGATGACGGACATGGAGTAATCGATATACGAACTCTTGAGTTCTTCTTCAATATTGACGTGGATGATTTTTTCAGATGGAGTGGACATGTAGCGAATATATCAGAGCAGTTTCTAAAGAACAGAACAATAAGAAATGTAGCCATATTGCGGGTAATATAAAATGTATCCGGAAAGGACCGGATCCCTCGACCCTGTTTTTTGACGCGGGATTTCTTTGCCCGCCGGCCAACCTTATCCTGGTTGAAGTGGCCGGGAATGCGGTGTCACAGGCGAGTATCGCCAGGGGGCCCGCATGGAATTCGAGCGGAGAAAAAACGGCTACTTGTATCTGAGCGGGGCGTCAAATACCTTTCAGGATGGTTTTCTTGATAATGTATTCATTCGGATTCCATGACCGTTCCGCCGATAAAAAGAATATTACAATCGTTTAAACGACATCTCCGCGCCCAGGGCAAGCACGAGAACACCATTCGTTCGTACGTGAACGACGTGAATGTCTTCTTGAGGTGGCTCTCGCACACCATCGGGCAATCGTTCACGGTTCAAGATATTTCCGAGGCGGACGTCCGCGATTTCAAGTCGTTCCTGCTCACGCGCAATGCGTCCAACACCTCGATAAACAGGCGCCTGACGGCACTTCGCCAGTTCTTTCTGTTTTGCGTCGAACGTAAGTACATACGCGGCAATCCCGCCGCCGGTGTCCCGGCCCTTCCTTCCGTGCCTTCTTCGATCAAAATGCTCAGCCGGAAGGAACAGCTTCTTCTTCTTCGCACGGTCGAAAACATGAACCGGCCGCTCGAAAGAGTGATCCTCCTACTCCTTGTTCACGCAGGCATGCGGAGCAGCGAGATATGCAACCTCAAGGTTGCGGACCTTCACATGTCATCGCGTGAAGGCAAGTTGTTCGTCCGTGACGAGCGAGGCCAGAAATACCGTTTTGTCAAGCTGTCCAGCCGGGCCCAGGCCGCGGTGCGTTTGTACTGCAAGAGCAGGCGAATCCGGATGTTCTCGCGCAGGCGCGATGAACCGTTGTTGAAACAGCGGAACGGAAATCCCTTGACGCAGCAGGTCATCGATCATATTGTCAAGAGGGTAGGGAAGTATGCCGGGATCATGGACATCACTCCCACCATGCTCAGGAACACCTACGCCATGCAGCTCCTGCTCGGCGGGGAATCTCCCGATAAGGTCGCCTTGCGACTCGGGATGAAATCGATTGCCGCGCTCAAGCGTGTCGCGGACCAGATGAAAGAAACCGACCGAAAATGCCCGACCGCAGGACGACCTTGGATCAGGATATCGTACCGGTACTCCTGGGTTGGTACTGGCGAGGCATTTTTCCCATGGCGGAAGAAACGGGGGAGATCTTCCTGTACGAACCCGTGAAGCGGGGTGTCATCTTCCTGGATCGTTTTCACGTTCCCGCTTCTCTCCGGAAGATCGTGCGCGCGGGCAAGTTCGAAATTCGTATCAATTCGGATTTCGAAAGTGTGATTCACTCATGCGCCGAGCGCGAAAGCACATGGATCTCACGCGAGTTGATAAGGTGGTATTCCGCTCTTCACCGCGCCGGATATGCGCACAGCGTAGAGGCGTGGAGAAACAATCGGCTGGCAGGCGGATTATACGGTGTCAGTCTCGGGAGCATCTTTTGCGGTGAATCCATGTTTCACCGGGAACGCGACGCCTCCAAGGTGGCCCTGGTAGCCCTCGTCGAGCACATGAAGAATAAGGGAATGTTATTGATAGATACTCAGTTCACCACCGAACACCTGCGGCGTTTTGGTGCCGAGGATATTGACCAGGAAGAATACATGCGCTACCTGCGGAAAGCGAAATTGTACAAGGAGTGTTTTTTCCCGTAGTTCAGAGGACGTCGAACGAGGTCTGAAGATCCTCCCGGCAGAGGACTTCTGCGGCCGGGAGTTCGATTTCGTGCCCGGGGCTTCGGCTCGCGTAGGTAGCCGCCGCAAGGGCAAAACGCGAGGCCGTTTCCAATTCCTTTCCGTGCCGGATGGCGACAAGG